>DATIPJ010000324.1:0-8573 GCA_035472155.1 Kofleriaceae bacterium | reverse complement strand
TGAACTGCGTCGAGGTCCGGCTCGCGGTGCTCCAGGGCTTGCTCGACAGCGATGGCGGGCCCGTGACCCAGGAGGGACGCACCTGCCGGATCCACTACACAACGACATCGCAGCGCTTGCGCGATGACGTCATGTTTCTGGTCCGATCGCTCGGCGGTGTCGCCTACCTGAGAGCGAGGGCCGCCGCAGGACGCGCGCCAGGATGCGCGAACGGCCGGCCCGTCGTGCACTGCAACGACTCGTTCGTGCTCGACATTCGCCTTCCGGACTTCGTGCGGCCATTCCGGCTGGCTCGCAAGGCGGCACTTTACCACGAGGCGGGCGGTGGCCGACCGCAGCGCTACGTGGAGCGCATCGAGCCAGCTGGCAGGGCCCCGACCGTGTGCATCCAGGTCGCCGCTGCCGACTCGCTCTACGTGACCGATGACTTCCTCCTCACGCACAACACGCTCAATGATTCGTTCATCGTGCTCGACGAGGCGCAGAACACCACGCCCGAGCAGATGAAGATGTTCCTGACCCGCATGGGGTTCGGGTCAAGAGCGGTGATCACCGGCGACATCACGCAGACCGACCTGCCGCGCGGCCAGAAGAGCGGGTTGCGCGATGCGCTCGAGCTGGTCGAGGGAATCCGCGGGATTGCGCGCGTGCAGTTCAGCGACCAGGACGTGGTGCGGCATCCGCTGGTGGCGGCGCTGATCCGCGCCTACGACCAGCGAGACCGGGCGCGCTTCGAGGCCCGGGAAGGGGTGGCGGCGAGCGTCGAATCGGGGCGCGCGCCGGGGTCGGGGGCAGCGACCGATGCGCGCGATGCGCCGGGCGGCGGGGATAAAGGGTAGTATCGCGTCGATGGAGGTGGCCAGCCCCGACGACCTGGTCAGTGCGGTCGCGCGCGACCGCCGGATGGCGGCCTATCGCGTGCGCCGTCAGGGCGACGGCTGGATCGAGCTCGAGGTGGTCGCGCAGCGCGCGCGGATGCCGGTGCTGCTGGTCCTCGCGTGGCCCGAGGTATGGAACGACAAGGCCCTGCTCCAGCCGCACCTGGTGCGCGCGCGCTCGGGTAACTACGGCCTGATCCTCGTTGGCAAGGACACCGACTTCGAGGCCGCGCAGCTCGATGCGATGCCGGCTGATTCGGATCTGTCGGCGGCGATCGCGCCGATCGGCATGACGCGCCTGTTGCTGGTGCTGCGCGGGCGCGCCGACGCGATCGTCCAGCGCATGGCATGCGCCAGCATCGATCTCGAGCTCGAGCGCTCGCGGCACGAGAACGAGATGATGATCAAGATCGGCCGGGCGCTGTCGCAGGAGCGCAACATCAAGAAGCTCCTGACGATCATCCTCGGGCATGCGCGGGATGTGACCAACGCCGACGCGGGATCGATCTACATCGTCGAGGGCTCCGAGGACGATCGCCAGCTGCGCTTCGAGGTCTCGCAGAACGATAGCCGCGATCTGCCTGGCGGCAGCATGGTGATGCAGGTGTCGTCGTCGTCGATCGCGGGCCAGTGCGTGCTGGGCAGCGAGCGCATCAACATCACGAACCTGTACGCGCTCGACCCGCCGGGCATGGGCAACAACCCCTGGGGCTTCGTCCACGATCGCTCGTTCGACGACCAGCACGGCTACCAGACGCGATCCGTCCTCGCGGTGCCGATGATCTCGGCGCGCAACGAAGTGATCGGCGTGATCCAGCTGATCAACAAGCGCGCCAAGGGCTGGATCCGGCTCGAGCTGCCGAGCGACTTCGAGGACGGGGTGGTCCCGTTCGACGAGATCTCCGAGACCTACATCTTCGCGCTCGCCTCGCAGGCCGGCATCGCGCTCGAGAACATGCTGCTGTACGGCGAGGTCAAGACGCTGTTCGACGGCTTCGTCAAGGCGGCGGTCACCGCGATCGAGGCGCGCGATCCGACGACGTCGGGTCACTCCGAGCGCGTCGCCAAGCTCACCGTCAACCTGGCGGTCGCGGTCAACGAGACCGACAGCGGGCACTTCCGCGAGGTCCGGTTCTCCGAGGACGATCTGACGCAGATCCAGTACGCCGGGCTGCTGCACGACTTCGGCAAGGTCGGCGTGCGCGAGAACGTGCTGGTCAAGGCCAAGAAGCTCTACGAGCACGAGCGCGAGCTGATCCTGCAGCGCTTCCAGCTGATCAAGCGTGGCTACAAGATCGAGGGCCTCGAGTCCAAGGTGCGCTACCTCGTCGAGTCGACGCGCGATCAGGTCGCGGCTGAGCTGGCGGCGATCGACGGCGAGCTCGCGCGGAAGGTCGGCGAGCTCGACGACATCATCCGGTTCATCCTGGCGTCGAACGAGCCGACCGTGCTCGACCAGGGTGGGTTCGAGCGCATCCGCGAGATCGCGGGCATGAGCTGGAGCGACGACGACGGCCGCGCGCAGCCGTACCTGACGCACGGCGAGGCGGGCTGCCTGCAGATCCGGCGCGGCTCGCTCACCGACGAGGAGCGGGTCGAGATCAACAGCCACGTGGTGCACTCGTACAAGTTCCTGCGGCGGATCCCGTGGAGCCGCACGCTGCGCGACGTGCCGGAGATCGCGGGCTCGCACCACGAGAAGCTCGACGGCACGGGCTACCCCAACGCGCTGCGCGGGCCGCAGATCCCGATCCAGGCGCGCATGATGGCGATCAGCGACATCTACGATGCGCTGACCGCGAGCGACCGGCCGTACAAGAAGGCGATGCCGATGGAGAAGGCGCTCGACATCCTGTCGTCGGACGTCAAGCGCGGCCAGCTCGACTCCGAGCTGTTCAACGTGTTCGTGGCCGCGCGGGTGTGGACGCGGCCGGCGCGCCTGGGATGAGCCTCGCGCTCTCGGTCGATCGCACCGCGGCGGCCGGGCTGCCTGCGGCGGAGGCCCGGCGGTTGCGCACCGAGGTCGGGCGCATGGTGCGCGCGGCGGCCCGCCGCGACCAGCGCGCCGACTACGAGGTCTCGCTGCGCCTGGTCGACGACGCCGAGATCCGCGTGCTGAACCGCGACTACCGCCGCAAGGACAAGGCGACCGACGTGCTGGCGTTCGCGCAGCGGGGGGCCCCTGGCGGCGGCCAGCAGCCGGACCTGCTGGGCGACATCGTGATCTCTGTCGACACCGCGCGCCGCCAGGCCCGGCGCGGGCTCTATGTCGAGCTGCTCCATCTCGCCTCGCATGGGTTGTGTCATCTGCTCGGGTACGACCACCGCGACGACGACGAGGAGCGCGAGATGAATGCCCGCGCAGCGGCACTTCGCGCCGAAGCTCGCCGCCGCGGCCGCGTCCGCGCCGCCTGACGTCCGGCGCCCGCCTTCACCGGACCGATTTCTCACCCTCTCGGGTCACACGTCGAAGAGGAGGAACTTGAGGTAGCGGCCTTCGGGGAAGGCGGGAAGGACCGGGTGGTCGGAGGCGGCGCCGGCGGAGAGGCGGAGCCTGAGTGGCGCGAGCGCGGGTGCGAGGGTCGAGACTTGATCGAGCAGGTCGGCCTCGGTGACGTGCGAGGAGCAGGAGGCGAGGGCGAAGCGGCCGGCGGGTGCGGTCACGGCGAGGGCGGCGGCGGCGAGCTTGCGGTAGGCGGCGAGGGCGGCGGGACGGGCGCGCTCGCTCGGGGCGAAGCTGGGTGGGTCGGCGATGACGAGGTCCCAGCGGCGTTGTTGCTTGGCGGCGCGGGTGAGGAAGTCGAAGGCATCGGAGGAGACGAGCTCGTGGGCGGAGGCGGGCAGGCTGGTCAGGGAGAGGTTGCGCTCGAGCTGGGCGATCGCCGGGGGCGCGATATCGACGGAGGTGATGCGGGTGGCGCCGCCGAGGGCGGCGTGGAGGGAGAAGCCGCCCGTGTACGAGAAGAGATTCAGGACGGTCTGGCCGGCGGCGTGGCGTCGGATGGTGCGGCGGTTGTCGCGCTGGTCGAGGAAGAAGCCGGTCTTCTGGCCCGCGCGCACGTCGACGGCAAAGCGGGCATCGTCCTCGGTGATGACGAGCGAGGAGGGCGGGTCTCCGAGCACCGATTCGCCCGCGCCGTGGCCAGCATGGCCCGACGATCCCGAGGTGTGGCCCGAGGACGGTGCGGTCTTGCGGCGCTCGCCGCGTAGCCAGGCGTGCGCGATGGGAGCGCCGCCGCGCTCGAGGCCGGCGAGGACGGAGGTCAGGCGCGGTCGCCAGAATGCGGCGGCGGCGGGCCCGTCGAACACGATGACGGCGGTGGTGTCGTAGAGGTCGACGACGAGGCCGGGGCAGGCGTCGGCCTCGCCGTGGAGCAGGCGGCGCCCGGTGCAGTCGGCGAGGAGCGGGTCGCGTGCGCGCTGGGCGGCGGCGGCCTCGGCGCGCGAAGAGGCCCAGGCGTCGTCGAGAGCGGTGCCGGGCGGCGCGAGGATGCGCGCGCGGATCGGCGAGTCCGGGTCGAGGAAGGCGAGCGCGATGTCGCCCTCGGCGTCGGCGATCGTGACGAGGTCGCCCGGGGCGAGGTCGCGCGGAGGGGGCGCGAGCGCGCGGTCGTAGACCCAGGGGTGGCCGGCGCGGATGCGGTCGCGCAGCGGCTTGGTCAGCTGCAGCCTGCGCGGTGCGCGCCAGGGGCGCTCCGCGCGGGCGCCGCTCACTTCAGGCTGACTTCAGTCAGCTGGTACATGTGCGAGTAGCTGTTGAGCGCCTGGATGACGCCCACGTTGGGGGCGATCCACAGCTGGTTGATCCAGTTGGCGGGCAGCTCGCTCACCTTGGACTCGGGCTGCGAGGGATTGTCGAGGGTGACGCGGCCGGTGGTGGTGATCGCCAGCTTCTCGGCGGTGTAGACGCCCAGCTTGGTATTGATGTTCTCGGGCTGCGCCGGCGTGAACTTGCGCTCGAGCTCGAGCTTGCCGCCATCGAGCTTGGCGCCCGAGCCCTCGACGGGCTTGCGCGTGAAGTGCGCGACGATGTCCTCGCGCCACTCGGCCTCGCCGATGACACCGTTGGTGAGCTTCCAGGTGGTGTCCTTGGGCCGATCGAACTTGTCGAACGAGATGCCGTAGTAGCCGCCTGGCTCGCCCGCGAACAGGAAGCTGTCGGGCGAGATCTCGAACTTGGTGCGATTGCACGTGATGGTGCTCGTGATCGTGCGCTCGTCGAGGATGTGCTTCTTGGGGTCCTTGCTGAGGTCCGCGGTCGACTTCTCCTCGAGCGTGACCACGGTGTCGGTGCCGCGCGCCTCGATCGACTTCACGGTGATGACGATCGAGCCCGGCTGGCTGGGCGACAGCTTCGCAAAGTCCTCGCGCGGCGGGATGCCGGACTGGACAAACCCGTACGTCCACTTGTTGCCCTCGACGAGCGGCAGGATCTTCTGGCCGCACACCGACTGCGTCTTGGCGGTCGGCCCTTTGGGAAGCTGCCTGCGCTGCGCTGCACTCACGTTGGGGAGCGAGGGCACGAGCAGGATCAGCGGAAGGACAACAGCGGCGGGGATTCGCACCCTTGGTTCATACGGCACTGTGGCGCCGAGGTAAAGTCGCGATGGCTTACACGGTGATGCTCCGGGCACGGTACGGGCGTCGCAAGGTGAAGCCGAGCCAGTGACAGCATGCTCACGAAGCATCCGAGCGGTCGGCTCGTCGTCGCTGCGGTGCAGCGCGTGGGGGTGCAGCGCGTGGTGTCACCGCATCGCGCAGGTCCTGCAGCCACCGGCCATCGGGCTTGCCGTTCGGCGCGCTGCGGAGCGGCGCCGCCACGATAGACCGTCGAGATCGCTTACAAAACGCGGGTCGCTGCAGCAGCCCTATCGCTCGCGATTGTCGCGCTGTGCTCCGTAGACGCAGTTCGGGTCGTTGGTGCCGTCGCACATCTTCTGGATCAGGGCGCGGAACCGGTCGTCCTTGCGCATCTCGGCAAAGTCCGGATCGAGGACCTGCTTGCGGCCGAGGAGGCGGTCGAGGTGCGCCTCGACCTCGGCGTGCTTCGCAGCGTGCGGCCGCATCTGCAGCAGGCGCGTGAGGAGGTTGATCGTGCACTGCGCGCGCCCGATCGTGGCGTACGCGGCAGCGAGGCTGTACGTGGCCGCGACGTTGTACGGGTCGGCGCGCAGCGCCGTGATGAAGTCGCTGACCGCCTGCGTGATCATGTCCTCGCGGGTGAGCTTGGTGACCTCGGCGCTCTGCGCGGTCTTGAGCTTCGCGCGGCCCTGCTCGGCGAGGCGCGTACCCTCGGGGATGGAGCGCTCGTCGAAGCTGAGCGGCTTGGCTTCGTGATCGGGATTGATCGGCTCGCAATCCTTTTGCACCACCTCCTTGGGCTTGGGCGGCTGCGCCTCGGCCTCGGGCCGCAGCGGCGGCGGCGGCGGCGTGATCTGGGGCGCACCACCGCAGGCGGCCGCGAGCGAGAGGGACAGCGACAGGCCGAGCGCGCGGAGGTTCACCGGCCCACCGCCGAGATAGCGTCCTTGCGGTAGCGCTTGAACCACTGGTCGTTGTCGTTGATCGAATCGATCTCGCGCGTCGCCGGCTTGGAGAACCTGGGATTCTCGGCGAGCTTGGCGAGCCGCTTGAGCATCGCGATCGCGCAGCCCTTGCGATAGACGCGGTCGTAGGCGCGCGCGAGCTTGAGCGTGGCCTCGGGGTTGTACGGATCCTTGAGCAGCGCGTTGCGGTACTTGTCGATGCCTTCCTTGAGGAGACCCGCCTGCGCCGCCGGCTCGGAGGCCTTGTCGGAGTTGAGGATCGCGGTGTCACCCTCGCCTGTGAGCTGGCTCGACAGCTGAGGGTTTGCCGGCGGCGCCTTCTTCGGATCCGCCTGGAAATCGGCCTTGCAGTCGTCGATCTCCTTGATCTGGACCTCGACGACCGGCGCTTCGGCCGGCGCCTTCTTCCTCGGCACCGGCGGGAGCTTCTCGGGCCGGCCACCATAGAGCGGCTGGCATCCAAGGCCGAAACTTACCAACGCGAGGCACACGCCCATGCGTAGCCCCAAGGATCCTCTACCCATGGAGCCGACGGTAGCGCGAGGGCCCTCCAGGATCAACGAGGGTCCCCGGCTTGTCGCGCGCCGCGACTGCCGCTCATTCCTTCCGAGTGTCCCTCGCTTCGCTTCTCCGGGCCGACCGCGCCTCCGGCGTGTCGCCCCGGGCTACGCTCGGTCCACTCAAGTGTTCAGGGCGGGCCCGATCGCGATGAAACGGGCGATGGGCGCGAAGAACGGGGCCGCGGCCGCGATGGCCATTGCGCCGCCGATCGCCGGCCGGATCGCGAGGGCGCCGAGGCCATGGGTCAGGACGTCGGCCCCGACCATCGCCAGGACGAGCGCGCCGGCCGCGCCGAACGCGAGGATGCCCCAGGTCTTGAGCTGGAGCAGGCCGCGCAGGCCCGCCGCGGCGAGCATCAGCGCGGTCAGCGAGACGACGACCGAAGCCGGGTCGGGCTTGGGCAGGAGCGCGTAGAGCAGGATGAACGGCAGCGTCACGCCGGCGCGGATCACCGAGCGGCCGAGGCGCTGGACCGCGCTCTCGTCCATGTGGAAGCGCTCGCGCCATGCGGTCTGACCGTCGTAGGGCTCGCTCATGGCCTGGCCCCAGAGGAAGATCGTGGCGGCGAGGTGCGTGCCGCCGACGAACAGCAGCACGGGCTCAGCGCCGATCTGCCACATCCCGACCGCCGCGGTGATCACACCGTAGAGGCCGACGCCGACGGCGTACCAGCGCGCCCAGAAGTAGCCGGCGACCAGCGCGAAGAACGCCAGGGCGTACACCCCTGCGATCGCGACGAATGCCTTGGTGAACTCGGGGATCACCTGTGAGTAGGCGATCACGCCGTAGAACAGGAAGTAGAACGCCATGATGGCGGCAGCGAGGGCACGACGTTCGCCGACGAGCTTCATGTCGTCGAGTATAGCCTGCCCGAGGAGCCTGGCCAGACCGGAAGCAATGGGAACGGGGTGCGCCCCCGGCTTACTTCTTCGCGGGCGACGTCGGGAACGACTTCTGGACGATCAGCCGGAAATGTTTGTAGCCGGCTTCCTTCTGCTTGGCCGAGAACAGGACCTCGATCAGCAGGCGGTACGGCGTGGTCCGGTCGGCGATGATCATCAGCTCGGCCGCCGGGGCGTTGGCGGGGTCGAAGCCGGGCTGGCGGGCGCGCGCCGCGTCTTCCTCGTGGTGCAGCGCGGACAGGAAGTTGGTCAGCCGCGGGATCTTGATGCCCTGGGTGCCGCCTTCCTTCTCGGCCGGGTCGACATCTCCGTTGGACACCGAGACGATCGACTTGGCCTCCTTGCCCGCCGTGACGACGATGCCGGTCCTGGTGATGATGACCGTCGACGCGCCCTCGGGGAGGTCGTCATCGGACAGCGACTTGGGGAGCGAGACCGTGCCGGCCGTCAGCTGGGTCGCGCTGACCGCGGCCTGGTAGATGAAGGCGACCAGGAGGATCGTCATCATGTCCATCATGGGCATGATGTTGAGGTGCGTGATCTGCTCGCCCTCGGGCACGCGCCCGACGGCCTGGCGGATGATGCGGCGCGCCTCGCGCGGCGTGAACGACATCTAGGCGTGCTCCGTCATCATTCGAAACCCGACGAGAAAAGGATGTCGTGGAACAGCGCCATCCGCTTGGGGT
>DATIPJ010000323.1:0-7858 GCA_035472155.1 Kofleriaceae bacterium | reverse complement strand
CCTCTCGCAGCCGGTGAATCTGCTCATGGAGAAGCCCGAGCTCAAGTCGATCAACGACGAGCCGGTCATCAAGGTCACGATCGACAGCGTCACCTACGAGATCACGAGCAACACCCTCAACATCGATACGCCCGAGTTCATCGTCTACGTTGCGCCGACCTCGGTGCTCAAGATCAGCGACGCGCAGGCCAAGGCGATCGGCAAGATCGAGCCCGTGCCCGCCGGCTGGGTCACCGAGGCGCCGCACTCGTTCACCTTCACGCCCGCGGGGCGCGGCGAGCTCGTGACCCTGATGAGCTCGTTCAAGACGCCGTTCAACGTCCTCTTCGGCTCGTCGCTGCTGGTCACCGCGAGTGACCCGGTGCCGATGGGCAAGCTCGACGCGGTCCTCCACATCAAGGGCCACGCGGGCCTCTAGCCTCGACGCGCGCGGCGGGGCGGATCCAACGCGTCGACGGGCGCGGCTATTTCTCCACGCGCACCGACTGCAATTCGTGGCGAATCGTCGACGGGAGTCGTGTTCCCACACCCACACATCCCCACAAGTGCGCATGGCGCAAGCCTGCGACCGCTGGCACGCGCGATGAAAATGGTGAGTCCCAGAATGCCCATCTCCTGATGGCGCAATTCACGAGGGCGCTCGCGCAGACAGCACCGGTCCACCCGGCGGCACGTCGCGCGCGGGCGAGCCCTCGTCGAGGAGGACCACGATGAAGTCGCAGTTTCGTTGCATCTTGTTCGCTCTGATCGCTGTCCCGGCCGCTTGTGGCGGCGATCGGTCCACGCAGGCCCTCTCGAGCGGAGACAGCCAGGTCGCCAAGACGGTGACGCCGCCGGCAGCGTCGGACATCAAGCCCATGCCGGTCGCGCCCGCCAAGGTCGAGCCGGCCAAGCCCGAGCCCGCGCCGCCTGCGGCGCCAACGACCTACAGCGAGAACCTCGCACAGGGGAAGGCCGCCGCGACCAGCGGCGACCACGCGCGCGCACGCGAGCTGTTCGAGGCCGCGGCCAAGCTCGACAAGAAGGCCGCCGAGCCGCACATCGAGCTGTCGCGCCTGTTCATCACCATCGGCGAGCGCCACCTCGCGATCACCGCAGCGAACAAGGCGGTCAAGCTCGCCGGCTCCAGCCAGGCCTACAACACCCTCGGCCGCGCCGAGCTCGCTCGCTTCAGCTACGACGACGCGATGGCCGCCTTCCACAAGGCCGTCGAGCTCAACCCCGACAATGTCTGGGCGTGGAACAACCTGGGCCTCGCGCACCTCCAGCTCAAGAACTACCAGGAGGCGGCGGACGCGCTCGTGGAGGCCACCTCGCGCAAGGGCGCCGAGAGCTACATGTTCAACAACCTCGGCACCGCCTACGAGCAGCTCGGCCAGCTCGACGACGCCCGCACCGCATTCGAGAGCGGCGGCAAGCTCGGCTCCAAGGAAGCCCTCGCCAGCCGCAAGCGCCTCGAGGGC
The DNA here is from genome assembly GCA_035472155.1 of Kofleriaceae bacterium. GTDB lineage: Bacteria > Myxococcota_A > Polyangia > Haliangiales > Haliangiaceae > JABFXX01. Next base: position 6,395 of record DATIPJ010000323.1, on the reverse strand, counting down.
GTCAAGACCATCGTCGTCATGAAGACCGACAAGCCGGCCAAGCCCGACGCCAAGGCCATGCAAGGCGGCTACGACATCGCGGAGCCCATGCCCGACGTCCCCGACGCGACCAAGGCCACGCCGGAGGTTGCGGAGCCCGAGTCGACCGAGCCCACCGATTCGGCCGAGCCCGCCACCGGCGACTCCGAGGAGCCGTCGGACACCTCGGGCACCGGCGGTGACAAGGCCAAGGCCGAGGTCACCCCGGCCCCGGCCCCCGTCGAGAAGCCCGCAGCGCCCTCACCGCTGTGATCGTCGCGATCCAGCCAGCAGCTACTTCGCTGGATGGTACTCGCCGAAGCGCTTGCGCATGACGTCGGCGATCTCGCCGACGGTGGCGAGCGCTTTGACCGCGCCGACGATCGGACGCACCAGATTGGCCGTGCCGGCCGCAGCATCATCGAGCGCCGTGAGTGCGCGCTGCACTTCGGAGGCGTTGCGGCGCGCGCGGACGGCGCGGACGCGTTCCACCTGGTTGGTTTCGAGGGCGGGGTCGACCGTGGCGACCGGGATCGCCGGTTCCTCGGCGAGCACGAAGTCGTTCACGCCGACGACGATGCGCTCCTTGCGCTCGACCGCGCGCTGGTGCTCGTAGGCGCGGCGCTCGATCTCGCGCTGCGGGTAGCCTTGCTCGATCGCGCGCACCATGCCGCCGAGCTCGTCGATCTTGGCGAAGTACTCGGCCACGCCGCGCTCGATCTCGGCGGTCAGCGACTCGACCGCCCACGAGCCGCCCAGTGGGTCGATGAAGTCGGCGACGCCCGATTCGTGGCCGACCACCTGCTGGGTGCGCAGCGCGATCCGCGCGGCCTCCTCGGTCGGAAGGCCGAGCGCCTCGTCGTAGCTGTTGGTGTGCAGCGACTGCGTGCCGCCCAGCACGGCGGCCAGCGCCTGGATCGTCACGCGCACCACGTTGACCAGCGGCTGCTGCGCCTGCAGCGTGACCCCGGCGGTCTGGGTGTGGAACCGCAGCATGTGGCTCTTGGGGTTCTTGGCGCCGAACCGGTCGCGCATGATGCGCGCCCACAGCGAGCGGGCCGCGCGGAACTTCGCGACCTCCTCGATGAAGTTGTTATGCACGTTGAAGAAGAACGACAGCCGCGGCGCGAACTCGTCGACATCGAGCCCGGCGGCGAGCGCGGCCTCGACATACGCGATGCCGTCACCGAGCGTGAACGCGACCTCTTGCACCGCATCGGAGCCGGCCTCGCGGATGTGATAGCCGCTGATCGACACCGTGTTCCACTGCGGCACTTCCTGGCTGCAGTACGTGAAGGTGTCGGTGATGAGCCGCATCGAGCCGGCGGGCGGATAGATGTACGTGCCGCGCGCGATGTACTCCTTCAGGATGTCGTTCTGGATCGTGCCGCGCAGGTCCTTCGGCGACGCGCCCTGCTCCTCGCCGACCGCCTGATACAGCGCGAGCAGCGTCGCCGCCGTGGCGTTGATCGTCATCGACGTCGATACCTCGGCGAGCGGGATACCGTCGAACAGCACCCGCATGTCCTCGAGCGAATCGATCGCCACCCCGACGCGGCCGACCTCGCCGCGCGCCATCGGGTGGTCGGAATCGCGGCCCATCTGCGTCGGCAGATCGAACGCGACCGACAGACCCTTGCCGCCCTGCGCGAGCAGGTACTTGTAGCGGCGGTTCGACTCCGCCGCGGTCCCGAAGCCGGCGTACTGGCGCATCGTCCACAGCTGGCCGCGATACATCGTCTCCTGCACACCGCGGGTGTACGGGAACTCGCCCGCGGGGCTCGGCGGCGCCTCCGGTGCATCCGCCGCGGTGTAGGCGCCCTTGATCTCGATGTCCGCGTCGGTCGCGAACCGGGTCTTGCGGAGCTTGGGCGCGCGGGGCTTGGGGCCGTCGGATCGGGGCACGAACACGGTGTAGCGCAGATCCGCTATGCTCGGCGGGTGAAGACGTTTGCCGCGCTCGTGTTCATCGCAGGCGTGGCGGCGACCGCCATCGCGCTCGCGCGGCTCCCCACGATCGCCGACGGCCGCGTGATGGAGGCCGAGATTCTGCCGGCGTTCCGCGGCCAGGGCGTCGTCGGTCTGGCCTGCGATCGCCGCATCCCGGTCGGGCGCGACGGCGCGAAGTTCGGCTGCACGGCCAGCCTGGGCCGCGGCACCACCCAGCGGCTCGCCTGCTCGCTCGCACGCGACGGCCGGTTCAGCTGCAACCCGGCGTCGGGCGTGGTGCGCGATGGGCGCGACGGGATCACCACCACGGGCGATCCGTGGGGCAACTGACCGTGATATAGCGAGCGGCGGAATGCCGAACTACTCGAAGTTGCACGATCTCGTCAGCCATCGCGTCGCCATCGAGTACGACACCGGTGCGCGGGTGACGGGGTACCTGGCGTCCTGCCAGCCGACCACCGGCCCGGTCGAGTTCGTCGTGCTCTCCGACGCCAAGCTGATCGATTCGCAGGGCCGCATCGTGCGCGAGACCGGCGAGCTCACGCTGTGCCCCAACGCGCTCACGTCGATCGCGCTCGACGAGGGCCCGCGCGGCCGCGACCTCCGCTGACTCACACGCCGGCGCGTCCGCCGAACCGGGCGACCAGCACGTCATCGTGCTCGTCGGTGTACGTCGTCACGCGCTCGATCAGCTCGAGCACCTCGCTGAGGTCGAGGTCCAGCGTCGAGCGCTCGCTCATCAGCAGTACCTGGTCGCCCTCGGTCGCGAACGCCGCGCCACACAGCCCGGCGTTGAGGTCGAGCAGATGCGCGAACAACGCGCTGCGGTCGACCGCACCATCCAGCGTCATCACCACCGACGACACCCGCAGGTGCGGAAACGCGCTGCGCCGGGTCACCGCCACGCGCGTGGTCGCCGCGCCGACGACGATCCGCCACGCCTGTGCGCTGCCAGCCTCCGTGACGCGGCTCGCAGCGGGCGCATGACCGAGCTGCTCGAGCGCCTGCTCCACCAGCGCAACGGTGGACGCCACGTTGCTTTCGCGCTGATTCGCGAACAGAGAAGTCACCAAACGAGCCTACCTCAGGATCGCGCTATCTTGATGTGGTGCCGGACGACAACCCGCCGAGCGAGCCAGCTTCGCCGCCCGGCGATCCGCCCGCCGCCACATCCTCCGACCCGCACACGGACCCCGCAGCCGCCGATCGGGCGAGCCATGGCACCGCAGGCGTTTCCGCGGAAACGCGCGCGGTCGTTGTGGGTGGAGCGGATGCGAGCCGCGCCGGCGGAGAGGCCGTCGGCGATTCCGCGGAATCGAGCGCGGGTGGCGCGGGTGGCGCGGGTGGCGCGAGCCGAGGAGGCGATCATGTTTCCGCGGAAACGAGCGCGGGCGATGCAGGTGCGGTTGGCTCGGGGGTGGGACGGCGCGATGGGAGCGGCGGCGACGATGGTCGCGTGAGCAAGTTTGCGCCTAGTCGGCGAGGGCGGGTGATCACGCTGGTAGCGATCGGCGCGGCGGCGGTACTCGCGATCGTCGTTGTCGCGAATCGCAAGCGCACCGCCCCGATCTCGTCGAATGACTCAGCGAAGGCGGGCGGCGTCGTGACTCGGCCGACGCGCGGGCCGGAGCTTCCAGGCGCGGCGGCGCCCGGCGTGCGCTTGACCGGCGTCGTCGTCGACGGGGCAGGGCTGCCGGTGGTAGCGGCCGAGGTCAGCGCCGAGCTGGAGCGCGGCGCGCCGGATCGTTCGCTCGCACCCGCGCAACGGCCGCCCTCGGGCGTCGACGCATCCGCGCGCGGTTCGGCGGCTAGCACCGCCGGAAGTGCGGCGGGAAGCGCCGATCCAAAGGCGGGTATTGCTGTTAGAGGGACGGCGAGCGCGGGAAGCGGGGAGGGCAGTGCGGCGGCGCCGGCCGTGATGGTTGCGCCGCCGACCGGGGCGGATGGCCGGTTCGTCGTCGAGGGGCTGACGCCGGGGCGGTTTCGGCTGCGCGTGACCGGTGCCGGGATTTTGCCCGCGGAGGTGCGGTATGTGCCTGTGCCGTCGGATGAGGCGAGGATCGTCGTCGCGCGGCAGGTCGCGATCGAAGGGACGGTGACGGATGGTGGGAAGCCCGTGGCGAATGCGTCGGTCGGGCTGCGCGGCGATGCGATCGGCGGCACGATCGAGCTGCGGACAAGCGCGACGGGGGCGTTTGTGTTTCCGAACCTGCCCGAGGGGCGCTATCAGCTGTATGCGTGGCAGGCGGCGCTCGCGGCTCGCACGGTGCGCGTTGCGCGGCTCGGCGCTGGCCCGTTCGGGCCGGTCGAGCTGCGGCTCGAGGCGGCGTCGATCGTCGTCGGGCGCGTGATCGACCGCGACGAGGGCACGGGGCTGGTCGCCGCGATCGAGCTCCGGCCGTCGGGGGATGATCAGGCGCCGCGCTACGTGCGCAGCGGCGACGATGGCGTGTTCCGCATCGAGGGGATTCCGAACGGCCGCTGGATCGCCGATGCGTTCGTGCCTGGCTATCTGAGCCCGGGTGGCATCGAGCTCACCGCCGGGCGCGGCGTGCCCGAGATCGCGCTCACGCGCGGCGGCGCGATCGAGGGTCGCGTGCTCGACGCCGATGGGCATCCCGTCGAGGGCGCCGCGGTGCGCTCGCTGACGGCGGGGCAGAATCCGACCGAGGTGTCGGCCGACGTCGAGCGCGACAAGCTGCGGCGGTTCAGCGGCCGGACCGCCGCGCCGGTGCCGGTCTCGCCGGCGGGGGCGCTCGACAGCGACCCGCAGTTCGTGGCGCGCGGCGAGCTCGGCGTCCTCGTCGGCCCGATCCCGCCGATTCCACCGCCCGGCGCTCACGTCGCCCAGACGGCAGTCGCCGTCGACCCGAGCCTCGCGGGCGAGCCGCCGCCGCTGGCGGTCGACGCCGACCGCGCCTCGATCTGGGTCACCGGCCCCGACGGCGCGTACCGCATCCGCGGGCTGGCGAGCAGCAAGGTGACTGTGCTCGCCGGCGCCGCCGGTTTCGCCGAGGGGCGCAGCCGACAGGTCGCGATCGAGCCGCGCCAGATCGCCTCGCGCGTCGATATCGTGCTGACCCCGGGCACGCTGATCGCCGGCAAGGTCACCGACCAGCATGGCGCGCCCGTCGTCGGTGCGCAGGTCACCGCGACCCCGGTCGGCGCCGGCAGCCACGACGCGGTTGGCGCCACGCTCGACGCGTTCACCGACGACGCCGGCGAGTACAAGCTCGGGCCGGTCAGCGGCACCATCGCACTCCACGCCACGGCGTACGGCCACGGCGAGGCTCAGCGCACGATCGAGCTGCCGCCTGCGCGCGGCCGGACGCCCGCCCAGCGCCGCGAGGACCTCGTGCTCGTCGTCGCCGATGCGACGATCGCCGGCCTGCTCGAGGACGCCACCGGGGCCACCGTCGCGGGCGCGCACATCGACGTCGTCGGCGGCGTGGGCGACGGCCGCCACGCGGTGGTCGCCGCCGACGGCACGTTCGCGATCGACATGCTGCCGGCGGGCCATCTCCGGCTCCACATCGAGCACCCCTCGTATCCTCCGGATGACGTCGACGTCGTCGCGGCATCCGGCAACCAGCCGCGCGTGCGCCTGCGCATCCCGCTCGGCGGCGCCGTCGAGGGCGCCCTGCTCGACGCCTCCAGTGGCGCGCCCATTGCGAGCGTGACCCTCACCGCCGCTGGCCCGGCCAGCCAGCTCGCCGAGGCCTCCACCGACAAGGCCGGCCGCTGGAAGCTCGGTCCGCTGCGCCCGGGCCGCTGGCGCCTGTCGATCAAGCTGCCCGGCTACCTCGCACAGAACCGCGAGCTCGATGTCCCCGTCGCATACGCCCCGGGCGGCACCTCCGTCCGAGACATTCGCATCGAGCTCGCGCGCGGCTCGCTCCTCGGCGGCACCGTGCGCGACAACCGCGGCCAGCGCGTCGCCGCCGCGCACGTCGTTGCCGCCGCTGCCACGGGCGCAGGCCCCACCTGCGAGGGCGACACCGATGGCCAGGGCGAGTTCCGCATCCACGACTGCCCGACCGGCGACCTCTCCGTCTTCGCGAGCAAGGCCACCGTGCGCGGCGCCACCCGCACGACCGTCCGGCCGGGCGACGAAGTCCTGAGCCTCGCCCTCGAGCTGCGCTGAATGCGACCCGCGTGGCGGGACCGCATCATGTGTGATTGGCAGTGACAGTGCATTGCTCGCGTGGCGCGCTGCATCGCACGCGAGCCGGCATCGCGGATTTCGGCGCGCGGCTATGCGCGGACAAGCTCGGGCTCGACGCGGATGTCGAGATCGTTCGCTGCGAGGTCACGTCGATCGACCGGCAAGCGCCGATCAGCGGCGGCCGCGCAGGCGGGCGCCCTCGATGATCATCGTGGGCGCGGAGTGAACGTCGTCGAATTCGTCGCGTGCGACGAGGGGGCGC
>DATIPJ010000322.1:0-9863 GCA_035472155.1 Kofleriaceae bacterium | reverse complement strand
GGGCAGCTCGAACGGCACGCGGGTCCGCGAGCTCGCGCTCGCAGCCGGCCAGCGCGTGGCCCTGGCGCCCGGCGATCTGATCGAGGTCGGCGCGCTGCAGCTCGTCGTTCAGCAGCGCTCCGCGCCGGTGCGCAGCCGGCGCGTGTGGCCGCACGACTACTTCGACGCGCGGCTCGAGGAAGAATGCGAGCGCTGCGAGCTCTCGGGCACGTGCTTCGCCGCGCTCCATCTGCGCGCCGATCCGGGAGCGGCCGCCGAGGTCGAGGACGTGCTCGCCGGCGAGCTGCGGACGGTCGACATCGTCGCGATGTACGCCCCGGGCCAGTACGAGGCGCTGATGTGCGGCTCGCGGCTGGCCGACGGCGCCGAGGTGGCGGCCCGGCTGGCCGCCGCGCTCAAGGCGCGCGGAATCGAGACGCAGATCGGCGTCGCGACCTACCCCGACGATGGCCGCAGCCCGCACGCGATCATCGCCCGCGCCGCCGAGCGCGCGCGCGGCGAGGAGCATCCCACCCCGGCGGTCGCCGTCGCATCGCCCGAGACCGTGATGCAGACTTTGCGGCGGCTCGTCGAGCGTATCGCGCACGGCAACATCAGCGTCCTGATCCAGGGCGAGACCGGCGTCGGCAAGGAGGTCATGACCGACGCCATTCACAACCTGTCGCCGCGCGCCGGTCAGCCGTTTCTGCGCCTCAACTGCGCGGCGCTGTCCGAGACGCTGCTCGAGAGCGAGCTGTTCGGCTACGAGAAGGGCGCGTTCACGGGCGCTTCGTCCGCCAAGCCGGGCCTGCTCGAGACCGCCGACAAAGGCACGGTATTCCTCGACGAGATTGGCGAGCTGCCGCCGTCGATCCAGGTCAAGCTCCTGCGCGTGATCGAGGAGCGCCGCGTGCTGCGCGTCGGCGGCCTCAAGCCCAAGTCGATCGACGTGCGCTTCCTGGCGGCGACCAACCGCGACCTCGAGGTCGAGGTCGCGCGCGGCACGTTTCGCCAGGACCTGTACTTCCGGCTCAACGGCATCGCACTGACGATCCCTCCGTTGCGCGAGCGCCAGACCGAGATCCGGCCGCTCGCCGAGATCTTCGTCGCGCGGGCGTGCGCCGAGGCCGGCCGCTCGCCACTGCCGCTCTCGCTCGAGACGATGGCGCTCCTCCATCGCCACAGCTGGCCCGGGAACATCCGCGAGCTCAAGCACATGATGGAGCGCGCGGTCCTGCTCTGTCAGGGCGACGCGATCACCCCCGAGCACCTCCCCGTCGAGCGGATGCGCGCCACGCGTCCGGCGCCGCCCGCACCGCATGCGTCCCACGCGCCGATCGACGGTGCCGCGCCCGTGTCGCGCGCGACCACCGGTGAACGGCGGCATACGCCACCGACGCCAGGCCACGACGACGCGCTCGACTTCCGCAAGGACGCCCGCGAGCGCGAGCGCAAGCAGATCATCGCCGCGCTCAAGACCGCCGAGGGCAATCAGTCGAAGGCGGCCAAGATCCTCGGCATCTCGCGCCGCACACTGCTGACCAAGCTCGACGTCCACAAGCTGCCGCGCCCGCGAAAGCGGCACTGAGGCCACGCGCGCACAGTTGCTTCACATCCGCTTCACCACCGCTGCGCAACTGCTGCACAAGGCGATCGCAACCAGCGGCCCGACCATGACACGTCACGACTTGGCCGAGCGTCAGATGGCCCGAACGTTGCTGCAGTCCCGTCGCGGAGCCCCTCGATGAAACCCACCAAGCGCAAGTTGAGCCTGAATCAACAGACCCTGCGAAACCTCACGCCGGCTGAGCTCCATCGGGTTGCAGGCGCCGTGAGCTCTGCACAGGATTCCAGGTGCTCGACCTGGAACGACACCGGCTGCTGCACGGTAACCGCCGCCGACTCCTGCAACACACTCAGGTGCCCGACCGGGACCTGCCCGACCGGCTATTGCTGATCAGACGGCGCCAGGCGAAACCGCGAGCCGGTCAGTCGCGGCGCTGGCGCGGCACGACGACCCCGCGCTCCTCGGCGGTCCGGATCGCCTCGTCGTAGCCCGCGTCGGCGTGGCGGATGATGCCCATCCCCGGATCGGTGGTCAGCACGCGCTCGAGGCAGCGCGCCGCGCGCGGCGAACCATCGGCGACGACGACCATGCCCGCGTGGAGCGAGTAGCCGATGCCGACGCCGCCGCCGTGATGAAATGACACCCAGGTCGCGCCCGCGGCGGTGTTGACCAGCGCATTCAGGATCGCCCAGTCGGCGACCGCGTCCGTGCCGTCCTTCATCGACTCGGTCTCGCGGTACGGCGACGCGACCGAGCCGCAGTCGAGGTGATCGCGGCCGATGACGATCGGCGCCTTGACCTTGCCGGTGCGCACCAGCTCGTTGAACCGCAGGCCCACGCGGTGGCGCTGGCCGTAGCCGAGCCAGCAGATCCGCGCCGGCAGGCCCTGGAACGCGATCCGCTCGCGCGCGAGCGTCATCCAGCGCCGGAGCATCGGATCGTCGCGGATCTCGTCGAGCACGGCCTCGTCGGTGGCGCGGATGTCGTCGGGGTCGCCCGAGAGCGCCGCCCAGCGGAACGGGCCCTTGCCCTCGCAGAACAGCGGCCGCACGTACGCCGGCACGAAGCCCGGGTAGCTGTACGCGTCCTTGGCGCCGCCCAGCTCGGCCTGCGCGCGCAGGTTGTTGCCGTAGTCGAACACGTGCGCCCCCGCGCGCTGCATCGCGACCATCGCCTCGACCTGCACCGCCATCGACGCGCGCGAGCGCCGCACGTAGTCGTCGGGGTCGCGCTCGCGCAGCGCGGCCGCCTCGGCGAGCGTCATCGCCTGCGGGATGTAGCCCGCGAGCGGATCGTGCGCCGACGTCTGATCGGTCACCAGGTCCGGTGTCACGCCGCGGCGCACGAGCTCGGCGTAGACGTCGGCCGCGTTGCCGACCAGCGCGATCGAGCGCGCGGTGCGATCGCGACAGCATTCGTCGACGCGGCGCAACGCGCTGTCGAGATCGGGCGCGACCTCGTCGAGGTACCGCGTCGCGAGCCGGCGCTCGACGCGCGCGGGGTCGACCTCGACACCGAGGAACACGCCGCCGGCCATGGTCGCCGCGAGCGGCTGCGCGCCACCCATGCCGCCGAGCCCGCCCGACAGCACGAACCGCCCGCTGAGATCGGTCCCCCAGTGCGTCTTGCCGGCGGCCGCGAACGTCTCGAACGTGCCCTGCACGATGCCCTGCGAGCCGATGTAGATCCACGACCCCGCGGTCATCTGGCCGTACATCATCAGGCCCTTCTTCTCGAGCTCGCGGAAGTGCTCCCACGTCGCCCACTGGCCGACGAGGTTCGAGTTCGCGATCAGGACGCGCGGCGCCTCGTCGTGCGTGCGGAACACGCCGACCGGGCGGCCCGACTGCACGAGCAGCGTCTGATCGCCCTCGAGCCGGCGCAGCTCGCGCACGATCGCGTGGTAGTCCTCCCAGCTGCGCGCCGCCTTGCCCGTGCCACCGTAGACCACCAGATCCTCCGGCCGCTCGGCGACATCGGGATCGAGGTTGTTCATCAGCATCCGCAGGGCGGCTTCCTGCGGCCAGCCCTTGCAGGTCAGCTGGCTTCCATGAGGCGCTCGGATCGGGTCCATGGATGCGAGCGTAGCGTGGCCGGAGGCTCCGTGGACGCCCTGCGGAGGCCCTGCGGAGCCGCGACGAGCCGCTAGCCCACGGCGTCGGGCGGCTCGGTCGGCGGCACCTCGGCCTTGGCCGCGAGTGGCGTCACCGGCTTGGCCGCCGCCACGGGCGCGGCGGTCTCGCCGATCCGCATGCCGTAGAACGAGCGCCACGCGAAGAACATGGAGATCAGCAGGCCGATCGCCGCGATCGAGTAGCGCACGTAGTCGTAGGTCGGCGCCGGCGCGTGGACCACCACGCCGTGCTCGTCGATGCCGAGCGCCTTGGAGTGCAGCTCGAGCGCGAGGCCGACCGCGAGCACGCCGAACAGCGTGGTGAACTTGATCACCGGGTTGAGCGCCACCGACGAGGTGTCCTTGAACGGGTCGCCGACGGTGTCGCCGACGACGGTCGCCGCGTGCAGCTCGGTGCCCTTGGCCCGCAGCTCGGTCTCGACGATCTTCTTGGCGTTGTCCCAGGCGCCGCCGGCGTTGGCCATGAAGATCGCCTGGTAGAGACCGAACAGCGCCATCGAGATCAGGTAGCCGATGAAGAAGTACGGATCGATGCAGGCGAACGCCAGGGTCGAGAAGAACACGACCATGAAGATGTTCACCATGCCCTTCTGCGCGTACTGCGTGCAGATCTCGACGACCTTGTTCGAGTCCTCGACGGAGGCCTTGGGCGAGTCGCTATCGAGCTTGATGTTAGCCTTGATGAACTCGACCGCGCGGTAGGCGCCGGTCGACACCGCCTGGGTGGACGCACCGGTGAACCAGTAGATGATCGCGCCGCCGGTGATGAGACCGAGCAGGAACGGCGGGTGGATCATCGACAGGTTGGCGATCAGCTCGGCCTTGAGGCCGTTGGTGACCAGCATGATGAGCGCGAAGATCATCGTCGCCGCGCCGACCACGGCGGTGCCGATCAAGACCGGCTTGGCCGTCGCCTTGAACGTGTTGCCGGCGCCGTCGTTCTCCTCGAGGAACGCCTTGGCCTTCTCGAAGTTCGGCTTGAACTTGAAGTCGCGCTCGATCTCCTCGGCGATGTTGGGGATCTGCTCGATGACGGACAGCTCGTACACCGACTGCGCGTTGTCGGTCACCGGGCCGTACGAGTCGACCGCGATGGTGACCGGGCCCATGCCGAGGAAGCCGAACGCGACGAGGCCGAACGCGAACACCGTGGCCGCCGCGCCGCACGCGAACGGCGTCATCGCGAGCGCCTTGTCGCCGGTCGCGCCGGCCGCCGCCAGGTTCTGCGAGTACAAGAGGTCGGTCAGGCCGGCCGTCGACGACACCAGGTACGCCAGCGCCATCAGCGCGGTGATGACCAGGCCCATCCAGTAGGCCGAGTAGTTTCCGGCGGTGAGGCCCGACAGGATGTTGAGCGACGGTCCGCCTTCCTTCGACGCGGTCACGACCTCGCGGACGTGGCCGGAGTTGACCGAGGTGAAGACCTTGACGAGCTCGGGGATGATCGCGCCGGCCAGCGTGCCGCACGAGATGATCGCCGACAGCTTCCACCACAGGCCGAACGGCAGCGCCGAGTCACCCTTGCCGATCAGGAGGTACGACATGATGAACGTCAGGGCGACCGAGATGATCGACGTCAGCCACACCAGCACGGTGAGCGGGTGCTCGAAGTTCATCTTGTTCGCGTTGGCGTACTTGGCCTTGGTGAGGGCTTCGTTGATGAGGTAGCTGCCGACCGAGGCGAAGATCATCACGATGCGCATCACGAACAGCCACACCAGCAGCACCGTCTGCGTCCACTCGCCGGCATCGGCCGGGCTGATGCCATCGGGCGCGAGCGCGCCGGCGGCGAGCCCGGGGATGTTGGGGAACGCGACCAGGATGAACGTGATGAGCGCGACGCCGGTGACGCCGTAGGTCTCGAAGCCGTCGGCCGTCGGGCCGACCGAGTCGCCGGCGTTGTCGCCGGTGCAGTCGGCGATGACGCCCGGGTTGCGCGCGTCGTCCTCCTTGATGTTGAACACGATCTTCATCAGGTCGGAGCCGATGTCGGCGATCTTCGTGAAGATGCCGCCCGCGATGCGCAGCGCCGCGGCGCCGAGCGACTCGCCGACCGCAAACCCGATGAAGCACGGCCCCGCGTAGTCGCCGGGGATGAACACCATGATCGCGAGCATCAGCAAGAGCTCGGTCGAGATCAGGACCGTGCCGATCGACATGCCGGCCTCGATCGGAATCGCATACACGCCGTACGGCTTGCCGCGCAGCGATGCGAATGCCGCGCGCGAGTTGGCGAACGTGTTGACCCGGATGCCGAAGAACGCGACCAGCGAGCTGCCGAGGATGCCGATCACCGAGAACGCGGCGATCGCCAGCACCTTGGGTGCCGGCACCGCCTCGAGCGCGGCGAAGTACACGACGATCACCGCCGCGATCAGCACCCACAGGCCGAAGATGAACTTCGCCTGCGTGCGCAGGTACGTCTTGCAGGTCGAGTAGATCAGCTCGCTGATCTCTCGCATCGCCTGGTGCACCGGCAGATTGCGCAGGCTCTGGTATTTCCACAGACCGAACAGCAGACCGAGCACACAGACGACGAGGCCGATCGCCAGGAGGTTCCAGCCCGTGGTGCCCAGCATGTGGATCTGCTTGAAGTCGGGCAGGACCAGCTGAGCTTCGCTTCGGGGTCGCGCAGAAGCGGCTTTCGCAGCACCCTCGGCGGTGGCTGCAAGCCATTGAAGTATCGGGGTCATGGCCGGCGTTATAAGGAGGAGCGGATCGGAAGCGCAAGGGGATCCAGCGCGACAAGCGGCTCACCGGAAGTAATGACACCGACAGTTTACTGACCGCCCCAGACCGAACCGTGGTATGGAACGCTGCCAGGAAGCGTTCGCCCCAGAAACCCGCCGGCTCTTCCGAGCGCCGGGTGAGCTACGGGACTTATGTCCGATGATCCTGTTCATGGTGGCGCCGCAGGGAGGCGGCTCCGGCCCGAGATTCTCGCGCCGGCCGGTGACCGCGACGCACTCGCGGCCGCGCTCGCTGCCGGCGCCGACGCGGTCTACATGGGCCTCGACGACGGCTTCAACGCGCGCGCCCGCGCGACCAACTTCGCGTCCGATTCGCTCGCGCAGACCGTCGCATGGATCCACCGCGCCGGCGCGCGCGTGTACATCACGCTCAACACGCTGGTGTTCGAGCCCGAGCTGCCGATCATCGAGCAGCTGATCCGCCGCGTCGCCGCGTCGGGCGCCGATGCCATCATCGTGCAGGACCCCGCGGTCGCGCTGCTCGCGCGCCGCATCTGCCCCGCGCTCGAGGTCCACGCGTCGACCCAGATGACCGCGTCGAGCCCGCTCGCGGCCGAGCTGCTGCGCTCGCTGGGCCTTCACCGCATCGTGGTGCCGCGCGAGCTGTCGGTCGACGAGATCCGGCGCTACGCCGCCGAGACCACGCTGCCGCTCGAGGTGTTCATCCACGGCGCGCTGTGCGTGTCGTGGAGCGGCCAGTGCCTGTCGTCGGAGGCGTGGGGCGGCCGCTCGGCCAACCGCGGCCAGTGCGCGCAGGCCTGCCGCCTGCCCTACCAGCTGATCGTCGACGGCCGCGATTGCGATCTGGGCGACGTCGCGTATCTGCTCTCGCCCAAGGACCTGGTCGGCCTCGAGGCCGTCGAGGCGCTCGCCGCCGCGGGTGTCGCCGCGCTCAAGATCGAGGGCCGCCTCAAGGGCCCGCAGTACGTCGCGACCACCGTCGCGCAGTATCGCGCCGCGGCTGCCGCCGCGACGGGCGAGCCGCCGCCCACCTCGCCGGTGCGGATCCCCGGCGACGAGCCCTCGCTCCACATCGCCTACAGCCGCGGCATCTCGCGCGGCTTCCTCGCGGGCTCTGACCACCAGTCGCTGATCGAGGGCCGCTTCCCGCACCATCGCGGCGTGCCACTGGGCCGCGTCGTTCGCATCGACGGCGACTCCGTCCTCGTCGCCGCCGATCCGGGCCAGCGCCCGATCACCGGCGGCCGCGCGATCGGACGCAGCGAGCGCTCCGAGGCGGGCACCGATTCGGCGGCCTTCCACGGAGACGGCACCGACGCGCGCACCCGCGTCGTCCCGCGCGCCGGCATGGGCGTCGTGTTCGATCGCGGCCGCCCGCGCGAGCCCGAGGAGGGCGGACCGATCTTCGCCGTGTCCGACGCGCCGGGCGGTCACTGGCTGCGCTTCGGCCGCCCCGGCCCCGCGCTCGCCAACGTCCAGCCCGGCAACTTCATCTGGATCACCTCCGACCCGAAGGTCACCCGCGCGGGCGAGAAGGCCGCCGAGGCCGGCGCGCAACCGCTCGGCCGCATCGCGCTCGACCTCACCGTGCGCGGCGTCGCAGGCGCACCGCTCGAGATCGTCGCCACCGCGCGCGGCGCGACCGTGCGCGCACAGACCTCGGCCGCGCTCCAGATCGCCAATGGCACGGGCCTGTCGCGCGGCGTCGTCACCGACAAGCTCGGCGCCCTCGGCGGCACGCCGTTCCACCTCGGCGCGCTCGACACCAGCGACCTCGCGCCCGGCCTCCACATCCCCGTCAGCGAGCTCAAGGAGCTGCGGCGCAGCGTCGTCGCGCAGCTCGATGCCGCCCTCGTGCGCGTCGATCGCGTCGTCGCCGACGACCCGACGCTCGACGACCTCCGCCGCCCGAGCCCACCCCTCGACGGCCATCCCATCATCGTCCCGCTGTGCCGCACCGACGCCCAGCTCGACGCCGTCCTCGATGCCGGCGCCCCCGAGGTCGAGCTCGACTGGATGGAGCTCGTCGGCCTCGGCCGCGCCGTCGAGCGCGCCCGCCGCCGCGGAGCACGCGTCGGTGTCGCCACCCTGCGCGTCCAGAAGCCGGGCGAGGACAAGATCGATCAGCACCTCGCGCGCCTCGCCCCCGACCACGTCCTGGTCCGCAGCTGGGGCTCGCTCGCCGTCTTCACGCGCCTGCCCGCTCCGCCCACGCTCCACGGCGACTTCTCGCTCAACGTCACCAACTCGATCACCGCTGCGTGGGTCCTCGACCACGGCCTCACCACCCTCACCGCCGCCCACGATCTCGATCGCGATCAGCTGTTCGCGCTGCTCGCGCGTACGCCGCGCGGCCGCGTCGCCGTCACCATTCACCATCACGTCCCGACGTTTCACACCGAGCATTGCGTGTACGCCCACTTGCTCTCCACGGGCCGCGACTACCTCACCTGCGGCCGCCCGTGCGAGCGCCACCACGTGGCCCTGCGCGACCGCGTCGGCCTCGTCCACCCGGTCGTCGTCGACGTCGGCTGCCGCAACACGGTGTTCAACGCCCAGGCCCAGAGCGCTGCGAGCCTCGTGCCGGATCTCCTGGCCCGGGGTGTACGTCGCTTGCGCATCGAGCTCGTCCGCGAATCCGCCGAGGAAGCTGCGCGCCTGTTCACCGCGTACACCCAGCTGATCGCCGGCCAGCTCGCACCGCGCGAGGTCGTGCGCCGCGCCGCCGTCCACGAGCAGTTCGGCGTCACGCGCGGCACGATGCGGACCCTCACCGTCCTGCGCTGACCGCTGCTTTTCGCGCCGCTGTAATAGCGACAGCGCCAATGAACAAGCGGGCGCGCTCGTCGTTGATCGATCGGGCCTGTTCGATGCTCGGTCCGGCCGAGCGGAAAGGCATTGCTGCATGACCGGTACCCCGGCGAGCTACGCGCTCGTTCGCGTCGTCCATCTCACGCGCCCACCCGATGCGGCTGCACCGTTCTGGCTGCCTCACGTGTGCGAGCTCGTCATCGAGGTCTACGCCACCGCGCCGCCGAGCCAGCTGTACGTGTACGGCGCCGATCCGGGCGCCACACCACCACCGCCGAAGCCCATCGTGTTCTCGGTCGCGCTCCCCGACGCGCAGCTCACCGCGCTCCTCGAGTGCGTCGATGGCACGCGCGCGTTCGCCGCCATCCCGAAAGGCCAGAACCCGGATGGCACCACCCTGACCCAGGTGGATATCGACGCCAATACCAACGTGGTTGTCATCGGCGGCGACGGTCCGGCCGGCACGGGCCCCAACATGGGCATTGTCCTGGCAACCGCCGTCGCCGTCGCGTCCAACGTCGCACTCACAAATGCAGCGTTGCGCCGCGAGCCCGGAAAGTCCGATTGACCTTGCCGCGGCAATACCGACGGATTTCCGGTGGTCACCGGCCACGTGGCTGCCATCGTACAGTCGCATTCCCTTTCAGCCGCTCGATTGGTC
>DATIPJ010000321.1:0-9552 GCA_035472155.1 Kofleriaceae bacterium | reverse complement strand
GCCCGCCGCAGCAGCCACGATTGCAGCTTGCCCTGATACGCCCAGCGCGGCGTCGGTACGAACATGAGCAGCCGCGCATCGGGCGCCGCCGCCTTGCGCAGGTTCGACAGCGCGGCATCGATGTCCGGCACGTGCTCGAGCGAGCAGTTGCCGATGATCTCGCGGAACTCGATGCCTGGAAACGGCCGCTCGCGCGACACGTCGGTCAGCTCCGCATGGATGCGGGTCTTGGCCTGCGCGATCTCGCGCGCCGAGATGTCGATGCCGTACACCTCGCGCGGGTCGTCGCCGCGCAGCGTCCACCAGAAGCCGTCGCCGCAGCCCACGTCGAGCACGGGGCGCTCGCCGCGCGCGACCGCCTCGATCGCGATCAGCCGGTTGATCTCGCGCAGCGTCAGCGACAGCGGAGCGTGCCGGAGGTACGCATACACCCAGCGCTCGATGTCCTCGGGGCTGGGCGGCTGAACGGCGTCGGGATCCCGAGACGCGGGCACGGCATGGCGAACAACGCGGGACACCGGAACTGCTTACCATTCCTCGCCTGGGATTCGCACCCCGCCGCGCCGAGAGCCTAGAGATGCAGGCGCGCGCGGAAGGGCGCCTCGCGCGCCGGGTCGGGGACCCGGTCGAAGTACAGCCGGCGGTAGCGCTCCCAGTCGCGGCGCACATCGGCGTCGGAGCGCGCGGGCATCGCGGCGATCGCGCGGTCGATCTGCCCCGGGACATCGGGCACGATGACGCCGCGCGCGGCGAGCGCACCCATGATCGCCGGGTCCCAGGTGATCACGCGGCCGCCGATCTTGCCGAGGTCGATCGGCACATTGGGGAGCGCTGCGTCGAGCCCGAGCGTGGTGTTCGCATAGTCGCGCGTGAGCACGAAGTCGACGTGGCGCGCGAGCAGATACGGCAGCGGGGCGTGCTTCTCGTGGCCCACGCGGCCGCGCTCGCCGAGCGGCTGGCGCGCGATCGCGGCATCGGTGAGCCCGGTCTCGCATTCGATGGCCGTGGCCACGCGGCTGCGATAGACGAGCCGCGCCTGGGCGCCGAAGAAGCACACGGTGATCGGCAGGCCATCGAACAGCCGGGCGAGCGTGGCGCCGTTGGCGTCGGCCCGGTCGGCCCAGCCGGCGAGCACGACCAGGTACGCATCGCGCTCGTCGGTGATGCCGCGCGGTCGCTGGTGCCGCTCGACCGCCGACGGCGTGACGAGCATGCCGACGACGAGCGCCGCGGTGACCGCCGCGCGGACCACCGGCCGGCGCGCCAGCAGCCCATCGAGCCCGCGCTCGACGGCGATCGCGAGGAACGGCGTCACCGGCACGAGCAGCCGGCCGAACATGAAGTCCCCGCCGACGCGCATCACGTAGAGCACGTAGACCGCGGCGAGCCCCAGCTCGAGCGCGACCTGGCGGCGCGGACGCGCGACGAGCGCACACGGGATCGCGAGCGCGAGCGGCCAGTAGCGCGCGAAGTAGATCTTCGCGTAGAACGCGCCCTGCGACCACCA
Source organism: Kofleriaceae bacterium (assembly GCA_035472155.1). Lineage (GTDB taxonomy): Bacteria > Myxococcota_A > Polyangia > Haliangiales > Haliangiaceae > JABFXX01. Next base: position 8,045 of record DATIPJ010000321.1, on the reverse strand, counting down.
CGGCAGCGCCGCCGACTTGGCGTAGTACGTGTTCGGAAACAGGTCGCCGTAGTACGCGACGCGCCAGATCGTCGCCGGAAGCCACAGCGCCGCGAACCCGGCGGCAAGCGCGAGCGCACCGCGCACGTCGCGGTCACCGAGCGTCCAGATGCCACGCACCTCGCGGCCGCCCAGCACCCACGGCCCGCGCTCGTTGCGCCCGGCGAGAAGCCAGGCGCCGCACACGGCCGCGAACAGCACCCCGTCGGGCCGCGTGAGCGAGGCGAGCGCAAGGAGCACCCCACCTGCAAACAATCGCCGCGTGGAGGCGCGCCCGCGTGGGCGCGTCGCCGGGGCCTCGGTGCCCGATGCATCGATGCTCGCCGAGCCATCTCGCGATTCCGCGGCACGCGAATCGCCCGTCGGTGCGGCGGCGGCGGGACAAACCAGGAGATAGCCCGCAAAGGCCAGCAGCGTGAACGCGCTGGTCTCGAGCCCGCTGGTGGCGAACACGGCGCCCTCGTGGTGCACGGCGGCGAGCACCGCGGCGATCGGCACCGGCCACGCGACGCCGAGGCCGCGCGCGATCGACCAGCCTCGTCGAGCGAGCAGCGCGAGCGTCGCCGCAAGGCACGCGATGCTCGAGACGCCGGCCCAGGTCTCCGCCGGTGCGCCGAACGCCAGGCCGACCGCGGCCCACAGCGTCCACAACAGATTCGTGAAGCCCTCGACGCGCTCGCCGGCATTGAACACCAGCCCGTGGCCGCGCGCGAGGTTGTCCGCGTAGCGGAACGTGATGTACGCGTCATCGCAGGTCCAGGACAGCCGCACCGCGAGCACCGTACCGGCGACGACCGCGGCGACCGCGGCCCCGACGAAGCACACGCGAGCAGCACGCACCGGCACGGCGCGCGATTGTCGCACACCGGCACCGCGCAGCTGCGCGTGCATGGTCACGGGCCGGCAGTGATCTCGATCGTGGAAACCGTGCTGCCCGCGGGGGCGCGGATCTCGAGGACGTTGGTCCCGCGGCGCGGCGCGAGTCCGGTGAGCTCGAGGGTGCCGCGTCCGTCGAGGTGGCGCGTGACGGAGGCGGCGTCGTTCCAGACGAGCGTCACGTCGCCCTTGGCCTCGATCGGAGCGCGGAGCGCGACCGTGCCGCGGCGGTTGATGCCGACGAGGAGCTCGGCGCGCGGGGCCGTCATGCGCCCGGGGCCCGGGATGGCGTCGCGCAGCTTGTCGGGGTAGCTGTTGAGGCCCGGGTAGGTGTCGCCGAGGACGTGAACGCCGACCCGGCGGTCGTAGGCGTCGAGGTCGACGCCGTGGCGCCAGGCGAAGGCCGCGCGCACGGGGAGATTGGAAGCGCGGGACAGCCAGGCGGCGAGGCGACCGCGCAGACCGCCGATGCGGGCGCGCCAGACCGTGGACGCGGGCTCGCCACCGGTGATGCGGGCGGAGTTGACCGAGGTCATCGCGGCGAGCTGGACGGTGGCGCCGGCGACGAGGAGCGCGGCGGCCAGCGCGAGGCCGGCCAGGATCGCCGCCGGGCGGCGCGGGCGCTCGAGGAGACGCGCCGCGGCGGCGATCAGGACCGCGGCGCCGAGGGCGAAGGCTGCGTAGCAGGAGTCGAAGCGGCGGCCGCCGAACGAGCCGCCGGCCCACCAGTCCCAGGCCGCGCCGTTGACGAGGGCCTGGCCGAACAGGCCGAGCAGGAGCGCGAGGGGCAGGCGGATGGTGTCGCGCGCGAGGATGACGAGGCCGATCGCCATCGGCGCATAGAGCGGCGCCCAGGGGAACAGGCCGTTACGGGACGAGAAGAGGGCCTCGCTCCATGCCGGGTCGTCCCAGCGCAGGAAACCCGGGCCCTGCGGGACCACGTACCATGCGCCGTAGAGCGCCTTCCAGGCGAGGAGCTGTGGCAGAAAGACGAGCGCCGCGGCGGCCGCACCCGCGGTCCAGCGGCCCACCAGCGCGGCCAGCGAGGCGCCATCGCGGCGGCGCAGGTCGTCGACGACGGCGACCGGCAGCAGCGCCGCCCACAGCGCGAGCTGGGGCCGGGCGAGCGCTGCGGCGCCGGCGGCAGCCCCCAGGACGATCCAGGTGCGCAGCGAGCGCGGCGCGGCGCCGTAGGAGGCGTCCCAGCGCTCGAGGAGCAGCGTCGCGAACAGCGCGGCACACGGGTGGGCATAGCCCGGCTGGCGGATGGCGTAGTAGAGGAGCGGGCCGGAGACCCCGGCGAGCAACGCGCCGGCCCACGCCGCGCCACCGCCGACCCAGCGCCGCGCGAGGCGAGCCGCGAGCCACACCGCGCCCAGCGAGAACGCGATCGAGGTCCACAGGACCGGCGTGGTCTCCCAGCGCGAGAAGCCGTCGCTGCGCGCGCCGGCGAGCCGCGCGAGGGCGTGCCCGACGACGAATGCCGGCAGCTCGAACACGGCTGGCCCGATCCCGAACACGTTGCCGGGGCGGCCACGCGGCGTTGGGCCCAGCCGGTACCAGTTCCCGGTCACCCGGTACTGGTTGGTGAAGTCGAGATCGCGGTCGAGCACCAGGGATGGCAGATAGGCGTAGTAGTAGGCAGCATCGGCGGTCGGGTCGCGCAGCGAGCGCCCCCAGTCGTCGTTGCCGACGGCGAACGCGATGGTGGCCGCGACGGCGACCACGGCGCCGGCGATCCAGGTCGCCCGGTTTGGCGCGCGCGCCGCCATCGCCGCGGCTCAGGCGCCGTCCATCTTCACGGTGCCACTGGGCACCATCGTGTGCTCGAGCACCGGCAGGTACCCGGCATTGAAGACCTCGAACAGGGCGTGCCCGATCTTCTTGCCGGCTTTCGAGCGGCCCTCCAACAGCCAGTCGCTCAGGCCCTGGACATTGAGTGACAGTCCGATCGATAACTCCTGGCGGTGCGGGTAGTCGGGCATGTTCAAGCGATCCGGCGGGTCGGGCTTGTAGCCGCGCGTGCCGAAGCCGACCGCCACGTCGACGAAGCGCGACCATCCGCCCCAGCTCGCCTCGCGCAGCGACCGCAGCCCGCCGAGGTGGAACGCGAGCAGGTACGTCTCGCCGCTGTAGTCCTCGGCCACGTTGACATTGCCGCCGTCGAACTGGCGGCGGTACTCGTGGCTGGGCCAGTACTCGACGCGGAAGTCGAACAGCTCGTCGAGGCGCGGCGACAGCGACAGCGCCAGCGCGGCGACCGCACCCGCGGTGTCGAACACCGCATCTCCGTACGAGAACTCGTAATAGAAACCGTCCTTGACCTCGACGCCGAGAAACAGAAGCTCGCTGAGCGCCGTCGAGACGAGCGTAGACGACAGCTTGCTGTAACCGCCCCACTGATGAAGCATCTCGGTGCCGAGGCGAGCGAGGCTCATCGTGGCCCACGCGTGGCCGAGCTTGTCGGCGCCGCCCGCGTAGGTGCGGGCCCCGAACCAGCCATCGCCGCCGAATCGGAACTCGCTCAGCGGCTTGTGGTGGCGGTACCACGCGAAGTAGGTCCACGTCGTGAAACCCGCGTAGAAGCCGCCGAGCGTGAGCGCCGCCGCGAGCTTGTGATCGCTGGGCGGCTTCGGTGGAGACGACTCGATGATCGGGGATGTTCCGAGGTCGAGCCACGGGGTTGGCGAGGCAGCCGGATCATGGTGTGCATGGTCCGGAGCGGCGGGCTCGGCGTGTCCGGCACGCTGCAAGCACGCGATCAGCAACGCTGCGGTCGCTGTTCGACGCAAAGTACGGCTCATCTCACATGCCCCGAGCGAAAACAAGGCCAAGCTCCTCAATATGCTGAGGGTAGGTATGTTCAGTCACGATCCAGGTGGCAACGTGCGTCAACCAACTTGAGTTGGCGAGCAAGGCATAATAGTTTGCCCGAATTACTTGGGGGCACACGCTACGCGTGACCCGACTCATTCGTTCCTTTCCTTGACCGATAGCTTCTTCGCCGTGAAACCTCGACTAGATTGCTCCGCGTTGGTTGGCGTGGACCTCGCACCTGAGGTGCAGGCATGACGCCTCACGTCCTCTGGGTGATCGTTCACTCGCTCGCCGTGGTCGTGTTCGTCAACCGCTACATCGCTGGAATCATCCTGCGCGTGATCCGAGGCAAGAACTGGGACGAGGCGCGCGACGATTACGAGCCCACGGTGACGGCCGTGATCCCGATGTTCAACGAAGGCGCGGCGATCAGAGAGACGCTGCACAGCCTGCTCGACTCCGAATATCCCCACGACAAGCTCAAGGTGGTCTGCGTCGACGATCGCTCGAGCGACGACAGCTACGAGCATGCGCGCGATGTTGCGCGCCGCTCGGGCGGCCGTCTCAAGGTCATTCGCAACCGGGTCAACCTGGGTAAACGGCGTTCGATCATCCGCGCCACGCGCGAGGCTGACTCCGAGATCATAGTTTCGGTCGACTCCGATGTTGTCGTCGACACGGGGGCGATCCGACAGCTCGTGCGGCGCTTTACCCATGACAGGATCGCCGCGGTTGGTGGCTGGGTGGATGTTCGTAACAAGCACGACAACTGGCTCACGCGCATGCAGGTGGTGAAGTACTGGTACTCGTACTTCTTCATGAAAAACCTCGAGTGGGGGTTCCGCCGCGTGATGTGCCTGTCGGGTTGCTTGACGGCCTATCGCCGCGCGGTGCTGGTCGAGCTCGAGCCGGTGCTCGAGAAGCGCTCGGTGCTCGGGGTGCCGATCAAGTACGGTGAGGACCGCTTCCTGACCCGCCAGATCGTGAAGGCGGGCTACATGACAACGATGACGCTGGATGCGCGCTGCCGCACGTTTGTTCCGAGCACACTCTCTGCCTATTTCTCGCAGCAGCTGCGCTGGCGGCGCTCGAACATCGTCGACTACGCGGGCGGGTTCAGCCACGTCTGGCGGCTCAACCCGGTGCTCGCCATTCACTTCTTCTCGCTGTTCGCGCTGCTGCTCGTCTATCCGATCGCGGTGGTGAGAGCGCTTGCAGCCCACAAGTTCTTCCCGGCCCTCACGTTGCACACCGAGGCCGTCGTGTTCTTCGGCTTGCTCTATTACATCCGCTCGCGCAAGCTGCCGCGGTGCGAGCGCGTCGGGCCTCTGTCGTTCATCCCGCTGTCGCTGCTCATGCCGGTGACCTACGCGCTCCTGACGCCGCTCGCGCTGTTCACGCTCGACACCGCGAACTGGGAGACCCGCAACCACGAAGAAGCCCTGCCCGAGCCCGCCTCGGAGCCGATCCGCGATGTCATCACCACGGAGATTCGCGTCGGGGAACCGGCGCCTGCCGTCGCGCGTGCTAGATCGCACGCGCACTTGCCCGCTGCCTAGCGCTTAGTGGTAAGGACCATGGAGATGCAACATCGATCGACCCACCCGCGGCTCTGGATCGCCATCCAGCCGTCGATCGTCCGCATCTACAAGGTCGCCGGCCTGGTGGCGCTGACGGCGATCCTCGTCGGTCTGGTCGGGTTCCTGATCGTGAACATCTTCTACTTCTTCGACCACAGCTGGGTCCGGCCGGTGGTGCTGTCGCCGACCCACCACCGCGTGGTCGAGTCCTCGACGCAGCTCTCGGACGCCAAGCTCCGCGACAGCCAGCTCAAGAGCGAGCAGCGCGAGATCGAGGGCAAGCTCGCCGAGATCGAGCGCACGGTCGGCGACGTCGATCAGTGCATCGCCGAGAGCAACGGCAAGTTCGAGGCGCCCAAGACGGCGAGCGACTGGCTCGCGCGGCGCGCGGCGCAGATCTGCAAGCTCGACCGCGAGAACCTGATCGGCCGGCGCGTACCGCTTCACCAGCAGATCGACAATCTCAAGCTCCGCATCCAGGACCAGGACGCCGTCGTCAACCGGCTCGCGCAATCGCCGTATCTCAAGGCGATCGAGAACAAGGTGACGCTCGTGTTCGTGCCCAACCAGAACCTCAAGAACGTGCGCATCGGCGGTCCGCTGTACGGCTGCATGTGGGGCCTGGTGTGGTGCCGCAAGGTCGGCACCGTGAAGACCGTGCTCGAGGGCGAGGTCCAGGACATCCATCCGCACGACGAGAGCGTGCAGCGCGGCCTCATGGTCGAGGTCGATGTCAGCGAGTGGGGCGCGAGCGAAGCGGTGCTGTTCGCCGGCTCGAAGCCGCTCTGGTTCCTCTGAAGCGAGCGAGCGTGAGCCGTCGCCATCGCGAGAGTCACTCCTCGCAGGTGCGGATCGTCGTCGGATCCGCGCTCGAATCTCGCGAACGCACGCCGGTGCTGTGTTCGAGGAATTGGGCCCATGGCGCGAAGCGACATGCCGGACGCGTAGCGGACGGGGACCTGCGAAGCAGGTCAGGACGAACCGAGCGTTAGCGAAGAAAATTCTCTCGACGAGCGCTCGTCGGTAGAGATCTCGAGCGGCTCCGCCTCCGCGCCAGCGGATGAGCCCGGCGCCTCACCGCTTCACAACACGAAATCGCTGGCTGGCCGAATGTATAGTCTGACGCAAAGCGCGGCGTGGACTGCGCATTTGATCACCGGAGCGGCTAAGAGCATTCCCGAGAAGTTGCGCCGACATCTGCAAGTGGGGCCCTTCCACCTGCTGCGCCGAGCGAGTTGTTGATAACCGACGTCAGCTGACTCGTCGGGGCAAACGTGATGTCGGATCCCGATCTGGTCGGTCGCCTCATGTACTATGGGCGTGAGTTTGGGGACTCGTATCGTTTCTAGTGGCGTGTGAGGGAGTTCCTTGGAGGACAAAAGGCATGAGTGACCAGGATAAGACCCGTGTCGTTGGGGGCCCGCAGTCAAGCTCCCCCGTCGCTGCCAACAATGGTGGGGGCACTCCGAAGTCCCCGGACAGCGGTCCGATCCGCTCGTCGCAGGATCCGACGATCGGGCCCGCTGGCGCCGCCGGCACGACCCCGGGGAACCCGGCGCCGTCCCCGTCGTCGCGCCGCACGATGGTCGGCGTCGGCGCCGCCAAGGCGCTCGATGGCTCGCTCATCCTCGGCAACGCCGGCGTGACGCCGCGCGATCCGAAGCCGCCGACGACGATGCCCGGCGGAACGCCGCCGCCCGGCGCGACGCACGCGATATCGTCCCCGCAGGCGAGCACGCTGCACGCCCACCCGCGATCGAAGCGCACCTCGGAAGCGCCGTCGGGGTTCAGCAAGTCAGCGTGGGATTCGTTCGAGGGCGGCTCGACCGGAGTCCACGCGCAGAGCGCCGCGCCGCACGCGGGCGTTCGCATCAACCAGTACGAGATGATCAAGCTGATCGGCGAGGGCGGGATGGGGAGCGTGTTCCTCGCCCGCGACCTGCGGCTCGGACGCCGCGTCGCGATCAAGTTCCTGCAGTCGAACCAGCCCGAGCTGACCCAGCGCTTCCTCGTCGAGGCGCGCACCACCGCGCGCTGCCAGCACGACAACATCGTCGTGATCTACGAGGTCGGCGAGCACAACGGCGCGCCGTACATCGTTCTCGAGTACCTGAGCGGCAAGCCGCTGACCAACCTGACCGAGAACAGCCAGCGGATGCCGTACACGCGCGCGGTCGAGGTCATGTGCTCGATCCTGCGCGCGCTCCAGTGCGCACACGAGCAGGGCATCGTCCACCGCGACCTGAAGCCCGACAACATCTTCATCACCGAGTCGGGCACGATCAAGGTCCTCGACTTCGGCATCGCCAAGGTGCTGCAGCAATCGCAGGAGTCGCAGACCGACAAGGCGACCGGCGGCCGCATGCCGAGCCCGCTCGAGCTCGCGACCGGCAGCAACACCAACCTGACCCGGATCGGCACGATCATGGGCACGTTGAAGTACATGTCCCCCGAGCAGTGGGGGATCGGCATCGAGATCGATCACCTCACCGATATCTGGGCGTGCGGCATCCTCCTCCACCGCATGATCTGCGGGCGGCATCCGCTGCATCCGCTCGACGGCAACCAGCTGGTCGTCACCGCGATGCTCGAGCTGCCGATGCCGTCGATGGCCGAGGCCGCGCCGAGCGACGTGCCGCGCGAGCTGATCCAGATCGTCGACCGCTGTCTGCTCAAGATCAAGGAGCAGCGCTGGCAGTCGGCCGCCGAGCTGCTCTCGGCGCTCGAGCTGTT
>DATIPJ010000320.1:0-4501 GCA_035472155.1 Kofleriaceae bacterium | reverse complement strand
CGCGACGCCGAGCAGCTCGCCGGCCTCGCGCGCGTACTCCTCGATGATGCGGTCGAGCTCGTCGGCGCGGGTCGACAGCGGCGGGATCTCGATCGGCGCCGAGACCAGGTCCTTGCGATCGGCCGGCCGCACGCCGCACGCGATCAGCTGGACCCGTATGCCGGGGTCGCGCAGGGCCGCGGTCAGCTCGGCAAAGTCGCGCGGCAGTCGCTTGAACCACACGCAGATCGAGCCGCCGCCCGCGGCGCGCAGCGCGGCGATGCCGCTGGTGTAGTTCACGCTCGCGTAGCTCTCGGCCGTGGCCTGCTCGTCGGTCGGGCGCCGGCGGGGGTCGCAGAGGACGAACGGGCGGTCGGCGCTCAGCGAGTAGCGATGCAGCCCGCGCGCGATCGGGATGAGGTCGCCCTCGCCGCACAGCGCCAGCGCCGCGCGCCGCGTCGCCGACAGCCGCACCGAGCGCAGCGCGGTGTCGACGGCCTCGCTGCGGTCCTCCGACCAGCCGAGGATCCGGGCCAGGTACTCGCGCAGCGCGATGAGGCGCGGGCTCTCGGCGATCAGCGTGATGCCGCCGAGCCCGAGCTCGCAGCCCGGCTCGAGCAGCGCCTTGGGCTTGCGCGTGCCGTCGAGGCGGAGCCCGTTCTTGCTGTCGAGGTCGCGCGCGACCCAGCGCCCGCCGTCGCGCACCAGCTGCGCGTGCTGGCGCGACAGCCGCCCCGACGGATCGGTCAGCCGCAGCGAGCACACCTCCGACGAGCCGATCGTGACCTCGGCGCTCGGGTCCGAGGGCATCGGGTAGCTGCGCTCGCTCGCCCACTCGCGGAGCCGGACGATCTCGTCGTCGATCATCCATCCATCCATCCCCAGATCAGTCTTCGTCGCGATCGTCATACAGCGTCCGGCGAGCGTATCAAACCGCAGCCGGCCGTGGCCCGCCGGACGCTGGCAGCCGGCGGTTGCGCGGACAAAGCTCACGCGATCCGCTGAACGAACCAGTAGGTACCGGCGATGAGGATTGCGGCAGCGAGCCCGCGCACCACGGGGTGAAACCGGCGATGGCGCTGGAGCGCGAGCAAGAGCGGTGCGGCGGCGAGCACGATCGCGACCTGGCCGAGCTCGACGCCGAGGTTGTAGGCGAGCAGCGCCCACAGCCGGTCGCCGGTCGACAGGTCGAGCCGGTCGAGCGCGCCGGCGAAGCCAAAGCCGTGGACCAGCCCGAAGCACGCGGCGACCTTCCAGCGATGGTCGGACGACGCGGAAAACAGCGCCCGGTCGGCGAGCGCCTCGGCGGCGACCACGGCGATCGACAGCGCGATCAGCGGCTCGATCACCGACGCCGGCGGGCGCGCGATGTGGAGCGCCGACAGCGCGAGCGTGATCGAGTGGCCGATGGTGAAGCCGCTCACGATGCCGAGGATCCGCCACAGCGTGCCGCCGGCGAGCATCAGCGCGCACAGGAACAGGATGTGATCGATGCCATCGGGCAGCCGCCAGCCGCTCGCGTCGTGCCACTGGTCGGGGGCCGCGCCGATGTGCTCGACGCCGGTCCACACCAGCTCGGCGAAGCCGACCGCCGGCGCCGCGGTCAGCTCGAGCGAGGGGCGGGCGCGGTCGACGATCGCGACCCGGTCCTCGCCGCCGAGCTGCGCCTTGACCAGGATCTGGAAGGTCGGCGAGACGTGCGGCCCCTGCACGAACGGCAGCGCCCAGCGGATCTGGCGCACCGGCGACGGGCACGTGGCCTCGCCGGTGAGGCTGGCCGTGCTGCCGGCGAGGGTCGCGCGCGCGGAGGTCCAGTGGCAGGCGCCGAGCTCGGTCTCGAGCGGGGCCGCGCGATAGCTGGCGTCGGCGAGCGCGCCCGCGCGGGCGGCGAGGGCGGCGGCGTCGACGGTCGCGGGGTCGAGGCCGACGAGGTGCGCGGCGGTGGTGGCGTGCACGTCGAGCGCGATCGCGACGGTCGTACCGCGCGCCTCGATGCGCAGGTAGCCGAGATCGAGCGGGTGCGCCGACGCCGATCGGGGCAGCGCGACCGCGACCAGGGCGAGGAGGGCGACGAGCCAGGCGGCTCGCGCATTCCGGATCGGCTTCCGGGCACCGCTCCCGGTCATGGCGCCGCTCCGAAGCCGAGCGTGCGCCAGCTCGCGCGGCCGGGGCCGCCGGGATCGAGCTGGTCGGCGAGGCGGGTGTAGAGCGCGGCCTGGGCGGCGTTGCCGCGCCGGGCCTCGAGGTCGGCGGCGAGGGCGTAGAGCTGGGCCTCGTGCGCGCCCGAGGCGAGGGCGGTCTGGACTTCGCGCAGGGCCTCGTCGCGGGCGCCCGAGCGGGCCAGCGCGCGGGCGAGCTGGAACCGCACCTCCCAGCTGCCGCGCCGCGCGACCTCCTCGCGGGCGAGCGCGACCGCCTCGGCGAGCTGCGCGCGCCCGCCGCGATCGATCAACACCTCGGCGAGGTCGAGGCGATGGCCGAGCCCACCTGCGCCGAGCTCGCCGCGCACGATCGCCTCGACCTGGGCGCGCAGCGCGTCGGCGCCGGCGGCATGGCCGGCGAGCTCCTCGGCGCGCGCCTGATCGATCAGGTAGCGCACCTGGCGCGACGCGATGAAGGCCTGCTCGAAGCGCCGCGCGGCCTCGCGCGCGTCCCCGGTGCGCAGCGCCAGCTCGCCGCGGTACGCGGTCGCGAGCGCAAAGCCCGGGGCGATCCGCAGCGCCTCCTCGAGGAGCCGCGCCGCACCGGCGGTCTCGCCGCGGCGGAGCAGGAACCGCCCCCACAGCGCGCGCAGCCGCGCCGCGGCCTGAAGGTCGCCCGGCTCCTCGACGCGCACCGCGCTGGCGAAGTCGAGCGCGGCCTCGGCGTCGCGGCCCTGGGCCTGGAGCACGAGCGCGCGCATGAGGTAGCCGGCGCTATCGGGCTTGACCGCGACCGCGGCGTGGGCGGCCTCGCTCGCGGCCGCAAGCTCGCCGAGCGCCAGGTACGAGGTCGCGATCAGGATCTGCGCGCTCGACGACCGCGCACGGTGGCGGTGCGCGAGCTCGATCGCCTCGCGGAAGTCGTGGCGCATCTCGGCCAGCTTGGCGAGCGTGAGCACCGCCGGGTTGGGCGATGGCAAACGCTCGAGGGAGCGACGCGCCATCGCCTCGGCGGCCTGGTAGCCCTGCGGGTCGCCGCTCTGCTGCGCGCGCCGCAGGTAGAGGTCGGCGAGCTCGGCGTCATCGAACGGCGACGGCTGCGCCGCCACGCGCCCCTCGAGCGCCGCGATCGTCGCCGCGATCTCCGCGTTGCCACCCTCGGCGGCCTCGATCGCATACCGATAGCGTACCGCCGCCGGATCGGGCGCGAGCTCGGTGCGCGCGGGCTCCGCGCGGCGATGCAGCCGGCCCGCGGCGATCGCGCTGGCCACCGTGGCGCCGAGCACGGCCCCCAGGACGATCCCCGCGGCACCACACCATGCGAGCCGGGTGCGGCCCGCGCTGGAAATCAATGGACCGAGCGGAGCCCGGAACAGCGTAGCGAGGGCCGCTCGGAAGGAAATCATCATGTGGCGCTCCCAGCGATCTGAAGTCGCCGGTTGTACGAGCGACCCGCCGTCGCGGATCACCGCGCTCGTTCTCGCGCCTCGGTCGATCCGCTGCGCGGCGTTGATCGTACATCGCCCGGGAACGACGCGGCCTCGCCGCAGTCGGCCCTCGGTGTGTGTGAATCGTGTGTATTTCGGACTTATCCAAAGGAGAAAAGATGAAGAGGACACTGATATCGATATCGGTGCTCACGGTGATCGCGGTGGTCGCGATCGCCGGACGCACCGTCTACGCGTCGGATCACGACGACGGCGAGACCGATCTGAAGGCGCGAGCACTCAATCTCACAGACCACTTTGCATTCAAGTCACCGGCAGATTCATCGCAGCTGTCGATGATCATGTACTTCAATCCGCGCTCGCTGCCGGGCCACCAGTACTTCATGAGCACCAAGGCGCGCTACGAGCTGCACGTCAGCAAGGTCGCGAGCAAGACCGCGACGCCGACCGCCAAGGACGACTTCGTGTTCCGGTTCGAAGCCGGGCCGCCCGACGCCAGCGGTGTGCAGCAGGTCACGCTCACGGTGTTCCGCGACGGCGCGTCGCTCGGCACCCACCAGGGCGCGACGACCGCGATCGGCCCGTCGAAGGCCAGCCAGATCACGACCAACACGGGCGCGGTCGGCGGCATGAACGTCAAGTACTTCATCGGGCCGCGCGCCGACTCGTTCGCGTTCGACGTGATCCGGTTCTTCCAGGTCCGCGCGTTCCTCGCCGATCGGTTCTTCGGCGGGCCGGGCGGTGTCGGCAACGCGAGCGCCGTGCCGGCGGCCAACTGCCGCGGCGACCTGCTGCTCGGCGCCGAGGGCAAGGACGGCCCCGATGAGGACGCCGTCAACCTGTTCAACCCGCCGAGCTGCGCGCCCGACTTCACCAAGAACCTCAACGTCACCGCCATCGTGCTGAACGTGCCGATCGCCCAGCTCGGCGGCG
>DATIPJ010000319.1:0-4676 GCA_035472155.1 Kofleriaceae bacterium | reverse complement strand
GCGCGATGATCGGCGCGACACAGGTCCCGAGAACGCACCCGCCAAGAGCAAGGTCGTGATCCTGCTGTCCGACGGCGATTCGAACTGGGTCACCCGGTTCGAGCCCGACGAGGCGGCGCGGGTCGCCAAGGACATGGGCGTCAAGGTCTACACCGTGCTGGTCGGCCGCGAGGAGTCGGACCTGTTCGGCGGGCTGTCGGTCAACCCGGCGACCCTGCGCAGCATCGCCGCGGTGACCGGCGGCGAGTTCTTCCGCGCCACCGACTACGACTCGTTCGACCACGGCTTCCAGACCGTGCGCAGCAAGCTCGACACCACCAAGCGGGTCGAGATCGAGCGGGTCCCCGACAAGCAGATGTTCATCCCGCTCGTGGTGCTGGCGCTGATCCTGCTCGGCGTCGAGCTCGTGCTATCGCACACCCGGCTGCGGAGGCTGCCGTGACGTTCGCGACCCCCTGGCTCTTGTGGATCGCGCTCGCGGTGCCGCTGTGTGTCGTCGCGCTGCACGTGCACGATCGCCGGGCGCGCCGCCGGCTGACCGGGCGGCTCGGCGAGCTGCCGGTGCTCGGGCGCGTGATCGCGAGCGCGTCGCCGGGCCGGCGCGTGCTCAAGGACGTGCTCGCCGGTACGGCGGTGATGCTGATCGCGATCGCCGCCGCGCGCCCGCAGGTCACCGGCACGCGCAAGGTCGAGGTCCGCGGGCTCGACCTGGTGGTCGCGGTCGACGTCTCGAAGTCGATGCTGGTCGACGATGTCGGTGCGACGACGGAGATGGCCGAGAAGCGGATCGATACCACGCGGCTGGCGCGCGCCCGCGAGCTGGCCCGCGCGGTGATCGACGAGCTGCCCGGCGACCGGATCGCGCCGGTGGTGTTCGCCGCGGCGGCCGCGCACTTCCCGCTCACCGAGGACCACCTGGTCGCGTCGAACTTCCTGCGCGACCTGGGGCCGGCCGACCTGCCGCAGGGCTCCAACCTCGCCGAGGTGTTCCGGGTCGCGCGCTGCCTGTTGCGCCCGGACCTCTACGAGGACCTCGGGTGCGCGCGGATCGGGCGGCGCGGGCACGGCGGCGATCCGCTCGGGCGCGGCGACAGCCTCGATCCCAAGCCCAAGGATCGCGCGACCGGCGACGCGCTCGAGCGGCGAAGCCGCGAGGTCCAGGATGACGGGCGAGAGCGCGAAGCGCTCGAGCAGAAGGTCGAGCGCGGCAAGGCGATCGCGATCTTCACCGACGGTGGCGACGAGGAGAGCGAGGCGATGCGCGAGGTCGCCACCGCGCGCGAGCTCGGCATCGCGGTGTTCCTGATCGGGTTCGGCACGCCGGCGGGCGGTGTGGTGCACGAGATCGACGGCTTCACCGGCAAGCGGACCGACGCGATCAAGCGCGCCCCCGACGGCACGACCGTGATCTCGCGGCGCGACGACGCGGGCATGAAGGCACTCGCCAAGGCGAGCGGCGACGCGCGGCGGTACCTGGTCGCGTCGGAGCGCGGCGAGGTCGACCCGCGGCCGATCGTCGACGCGCTGCGCGCGGTCAACCGCGGCCTGGCGACCCGCCAGATCAAGGACCTGCGCGACATCTACCAGGCGTTCCTGTTCGCCGCGCTGATGCTGCTGGTGATCGAGGTCGCGATCAGCACGCGGCGGCGCCAGCGCTATCCGGAGGCACCGTGAGGCGATCGTGGCATGCTCGGCGCCTGGGCACCGCGCTCCGAGCATCGCTGGCTGCCGTGGCGGTCGTCGCGCTCGGCGGCTGGGAGCCATTCCGGACCGCCGATCCCGACGTCGAGGCGGGCAACCGCGCGTACGCCGAGGGCCGGTTCGACGACGCGCTGGCGGCGTACGATCGCGCGGCGCGCCGCGGCGGGGTCGACGCCGATGGCCTGGCGTTCGATCGCGGCACGGCCGAGCTCAAGAAGTCGGAGGCGGCGACCGATCCGGCCGAGAAGCGGCGGCTCGCCGAGCGCGCGCTCGAGGACCTGAAGCAGGCGGCGAAGGCCCGCGATCCGCACATCCGCGGCGCGGCGCACTACAACCGCGGCAACGCGCTGATGGAGCAGGACCGGCTCGACGACGCGATCGAAGCCTACAAGCAGGCGCTGCGCGAGGACCCCGAGCTCGACGACGCGCGGCTCAACCTGGAGCTCGCGCTGCGCCGGCGCCAGAAGCAGCCGCAGAAGCAGGAGCCTCAGCGCGGCGGCCAGGGGCAGCAGGGGCAGCAGGGCCAGCAAGGCCAGCAGGGCCAGCAGGGCCAGCAGGGGCAGGGCCAGCAGGGGCAGCAGGGCCAGGGGAGCGGCTCGAACCAGGGGTCGGGCGACGGCTCGAACCAGGGCTCGGGCGACGGCTCGAATGGGTCCAATGGCTCGGGTGGATCCGGCGCGGGCTCGAACCAGGGCCAGGGCCAGGGCGGCGGCTCGAACCAGCAGAACGGCTCGAATGGGGCCAACGGGTCGAATGGCTCGGGCCAGGGCTCGGCCGGCGACCAGCAAGGCTCGAATGCCCAGGGCTCGAACCAGCAGGGCGATCCGAACGGGCAGAACCAGAACGGGTCGAATGGCTCGGCCGGCCAGGGCGGCACGCCCAGCGGTCCGCCGCCGCGCGGCCGCTCGCAGCGCGGGCGCTCGCCGACGTCGCCCAAGACGCCGATCGAGGGCAAGCTCGACGACCTCGACAACTACTCGCGCCGCCTGCAGAAGGAGGAGGCGCGCCGCCGCGCGACCGGCAAGCTGACCGACCCGCAGCACGACTGGTGAGGCGCTCGCCGAGCCGGTGAGACCCGGTTCCGCGCGGGTGATGGCGGTATGCTCGGGCGGTGTCACCGCGCGTGCTCGTCGTCGACAAGGCGCAGGCGACGCGCGATCAGCTCGCCGAGCTGCTCGGATCGCTGGTGGCCGAGGTCGCGTGGGCGACCCGCGAGGCCGCGCCCGAGCGGCTGCGCGCGGCCGCCGCCGCCGGCCACGGCTTCGACGTGGTGGTGCTCGAGGCCGACCCGGCGCTGACCGCGGCGGCGGTGCGCGACCTCGCCGCGCTCGGCGGCAGCGCGCGGGTCGTGCTGGTCGCCAGCGGCAGCGACGGCATCGCGGTCGCTGCGCGCTGCGGCGCGGCCGATGTCGTGATGCGGCCGTTCTCGACCGCCGAGCTCGCGTTCCGGATCGGCCGCGCGCCCGCCGCCGACGCGCGCGACAAGCGCCGCCCGCGCAAGACCGACATCCTGATCGGCACCGGGCCGTGGATCAAGGAGCTCTACGACCGGATCGCGATGGTGGCGGCGACCGAGGTCACCGTCGCGATCTTCGGCGAGAGCGGCACCGGCAAGGAGCTGGTCGCGCGCACGATCCACAACTCCTCGCCCCGTCATGACGCGCCGTTCGTGGTGGTCAACTGCGCGGCGATCCCCGAGGCGCTGATCGAGGACGAGCTGTTCGGCCACGTGCGCGGCGCATTCACCGACGCGACCCGGGATCGCGAGGGCCTGCTCGCCGCCGCCCACACCGGCACGCTGTTCCTCGACGAGATCGGCGAGCTGCCGCTGGCGCTGCAGGGCAAGCTCCTGCGCGTCCTGCAGTCGCAGGAGTTCCGCCGGATCGGCGACGACGAGGATCGCCGGGTCGACGTCCGGATCGTCACCGCGACCAACCGCGATCTCGATCAGCTGGTCGCGCGCGGCAGCTTCCGCCAGGACCTGTACTACCGGATCAACGTGTTCCCGATGCACATGCTGCCGCTGCGCGATCGCCCCGAGGACATCGCGCTGCTGGTCCATCACTTCATCGGCAAGTATCGCGGCCGGCTCGGCAAGCCGATCGAGGGCATCTCGCCGGGCGCGCTACGCCGGTTCGCGTCGTATGACTTTCCCGGCAACGTACGTGAGCTGGAGAACAAGGTGCATCAGGCGATGGTGGTCGCCGAGGGGCCGACCATCACCGAGGCCGATGTCGCCCTGCCGGCCGGCAAGACGGCGACCGCGCGGCCCGATCTATCGCGCTCGTTCCGCGAGCTCAAGCAGGAAGTGATCGACGGGTTCGAGAAGGCGTATCTGACGGAGCTATTGCGCGTGCACCGTGGCAACCTCGCGCAGGCGGCGCGCACGGCGCAGATGGATCGCAAGAACCTGTGGGCGCTGGTGGTGCGCCACGGGCTCGATCGCGAGCAGTTCAAGAAGCCGTAGCGGCGCGCCGCGATCCCTTCGATGGCGGTCGATCACCCCTCGGGGACACTCGATGAACCAAGAAACTTCCCCACTGCCGCGCTGTGGTAACGTGAGCGCCACATGGCGGTTGACGACCTGCGCTCGGGCACATGGGTCACCTATGTTGGAGGCCGAGCCACGTCGGCGCGCCTGCGCCGCTGTCGAGTCGAGGTGGTCACGGGCGCGGACGCGGGGCTGGTCCGCGACATCGAGGCGTCGGTGATCCGGATCGGCGCGCGGCGCGGCAATGATGTCCAGCTCACCGATTCCAAGGTCTCGGGGCTGCATTGCGAGATCCGGCTCGACGACCGCGGCTATCGCCTGCGCGATCTCGACTCGACCAATGGCACCTACGTGTCGCAGCTGCGGATCAACGACGTGTACATCCAGCCCGGTGCGCAGATCGCGCTCGGCGGCACGCGGCTGCGCTTCGAGCCACTCGGCGACTCGGTCGAGATCGAGCTGTCGGACACCGACCGGTTCGGCT
>DATIPJ010000318.1:0-6858 GCA_035472155.1 Kofleriaceae bacterium | reverse complement strand
CGCGCCGCCGCATCGCCGACGCCGTCCTCGCCGCCGGCGGCCACCCGCTGTAGCGTCCGCGCAGATCGCGCAGGAGGACACATCGCAAGCACCTCGGCTGATCACGACTCCTTGAGGCCGTAGTCGGGAATCCCTGCTTCGTTGCCGTAGTACTTGTACGGCAGAAACTTCCCCGACATCGTGATCTTCACGCGGTCGCCCTTGGGGTTGGGCAGGCGCTCGATCTCGACGTCGAAGTCGATCGCCGACATGATGCCGTCGCCGAACTCCTCCTCGATCAGCGCCTTCCACGCCGGGCCATTCACCATCACCAGCTCGTAGAACCGATACAGCAGCGGGTCGGTGGGCGGCATCGGCGCACCGCGCGACGGCACCTCGTTCAGCATGCGCTCCTCGCTCGCCGACAGGCCGAACATCGCCGCCGCCTTGCGAGCGAGCGGCTTCACGAGCTTCATCTGCCCCAGGAGCGCGCCCACCACCAGCACCGGCGACACACCGCCGATCTCCTTGGTGATCTGCTTCCAGCTCCAGCCCTTGTCGCGCTTGATGTCGAGAACCTTCTCCGTCAGCTGTTCGCGCCTCATGACTCTCCTCGCAGTAGATCGCAGGTGATGCATCCGCGCGGAGTGCGCCGATGCGTGCCGACGATGTACATCATCCGGCATCGCATGCGGCATCGAATGGATCACGGCGCGGCGAGCGCGGGTACGCTCCGGATGCGCGCGAGGCGGGTGAGACGCGGTGCGAGAGCGGCGACGTCGACCGGGCACGGCTCGCCGTGGCACGGCGCGATCTGGGCGATCGGCCATGACAGCACGCGCTCGACGGAAGCCCGTGCGGCGTCGCGATCGCGGCGGGCAAAGCGCCAGACCCGGCTCTGCGCCAGCCGGCCGCCGCCCACGCCCATGAGCGCGAGCATGATGCGCGTGCGCAGGTTTGCAGGGCGCGTGATGTGGAACAGCAGGTCGCTGCAGATCAGCGTGCCGCTCGGGCGGTGAAACGCGACGTGCTCGTCGATACTCGGCGCACCGGCGATGTGCTGGAGCTCGAGCACGCCGCTCCACGCGGCGACCGAGCGGGCGGGCGGAGGCATGTCGCTGTCAGGGGCAGCGCCGTTGCGGAGGCCAGCGTCGTTGCCCACCCCGGTGGCGCGGGCGACGAGCTCATGATCGACGCGTAGCGCGGGCTGCTTGTCGCGGACGCCGGGCGCGGCATGGACCTGTGCGCGCGGCCAGCGCCGGGCGGCAGCGCCGGCGAACATGTGATGCAGCCGGCTGGGTGCGATCACGTGCGCTACCTCGCCGAGGGCATCGACCTCGGCGGCCGTGGCGTCGTCGAAGTCGATCGGCGAGTAGAGGACGAGCGACCGATCGGGCAAGCGGACGACGGTCGACGCGACCGGCAGCGCCACGCCGCCCGGCATGCGCAACGAACGGCCCTGGAGGTGCCAGATGTCGGTGCCGATGGACTGCATGGAGTCAGTCAAGCATGCTTGACCATCGCGGGCGCATCCCTCGGCGCCGTCATCGCTCGATGAGCTCGCGGGGCGTGCGTCACACCAGCAGGTGCCCGGGTCACCCGCCGATGAACGCGAGCAGGTCAGGTGGTTCGACTCGACGGCGCAATGGTGGCTCGACGCCGCGGAGACACCATGACCTCGCAGGTCATGGCGACAGGGTGATCGCGTGCCGTCCATGGCGAGGCTTCCACCCGCTGCGCGCACCGAGGGCTGCGGGGACTGCACACAGCATCAGTGCCGGTGACGTTTCGTGGCATCGCAGAGCCCGCCGCGTGTCGCGAAATGAGGCGAGCAGGTTTCCGGGCGTGACGATCGCCGCGACGGCGCTCCCGCGTGCACTGCAGAGCGCCCGATGGTGGTTAACTGGCGCGCATGGCGAGCGCCGCGCGCACAATCGATCGGTCGACCGCGGCGTCGTTGACGGCGACCGACGATCGCATCGCAATCGCGCATGCGCAGCTCGAGATCGACCAGTGGCGCGGGCGATCGGTGGTGACGCGCGCGCAGTCGGCCGCGCCGCTGCGGCTGCTCGCGCCACGGAGCCCCGGGCGCGCGGCGTGGGTGTATCAGTCGAGCCTGGGCGGCGGATTCGTCGGGCGCGATGCGATCGAGCTCGCGGTCGGGGTCGCCGCCGGAGCGCGGCTGTTTCTGACGTCGCAATCGTCGAGCAAGGTGTACCGGCGCGCGGCGTCGCGCTTCGGGCTCGACGCAACCGTCGGCGATGGCGGCGTGCTGATCGCGTGGCCCGATCCGATCGCGTGCTTCGCCGGGGCGACGTTCGAGCAGCGGCAGAAGTTCCGGCTCGCCAGGGGCGCTGGGCTGGTGGCGGTCGATGCGTGGACGGCTGGGCGCGCTGCGCATGGCGAATGCTGGGCGTTCGGTCGCATGATGCTGCGCACCGAGGTCGAGATCGACGGCGTGCCCGCGCTGCACGAGGCGGTCGTCGTCTCGCCCGCACATGGCGCACTCACCGCGCGCATGACCGGCGCGCAGGCGTTTGCGACGGTGGTGATCGCGGGTGCGCCGTTCGCCGAAGCCGCGCGCGCGATGGGCGAGCGGATTGCGGGGCGCGCCGCCGACGCGATGCCCCGCGTTGCGGCCAGCGTATGGCCGTGGGGCGCGGTGGTGCGGATCGCCGCGCCACGGGCGGAGCCGCTATCGGCGGCGCTTCATGACCTCATCGGCGGCGCCGTGCGCGATGCGCTCGGGGCCGATCCATTCGCTCGCAAGTGGTAAGGGGGCATCGTGTTTCTATCGCCGCAAGAGATCGACAAGCTGACGCTGCACCAGGCCGGGTTCCTCGCGCAGAAGCGCCTCGCGCGCGGCACGCGGCTCAATCACCCCGAGGCGGTCGCGCTGATCGCGACGCAGCTACTCGAGCTGATCCGCGACGGGCGCTCGGTCGCCGAGCTGATGGACCTGGGCAAGCAGATGCTCGGCCGCCGCCAGGTGATGGAACACGTCGCCGACATGATCCACGACGTGCAGGTCGAGGGGACGTTTCCCGACGGCAGCAAGCTGGTGACGGTCCACCGGCCGATCGTGCGCGTCGACGGCGACCTGGCGCTCGCGCTGTACGGCAGCTTCTTGCCCGTGCCGCCCGCGGACCGCTTCGGGCCGCCCGCAGAGCCGGCGGACCCCGCGGAGCCCGTAGCGCCTTCTCCCGGGGCGATCACCGCGGCGCCCGGCGAGATCGAGCTCAATGCGCAGCGGCGCACGTTGACGCTCGAGGTGACCAACACGGGCGACCGGCCGATCCAGGTCGGCAGTCACTATCCGTTCGACGAGACCAATCGCGCGCTCGCGTTCCATCGCTCGGGGGCGCACCGGATGCGGCTCGACATCCCGGCCGGGACCGCCGTGCGGTTCGAGCCCGGCGAGACCAGGACCGTGCGGTTGGTGACGATCGCGGGGGCGCCATGAGCCATCGCATCGATCGCGCGGCGTACGCCGAGATCTATGGCCCGACGACGGGCGACACCGTGCGGCTCGGCGACACCGACCTGATAGCGCGCATCGAGCGCGACTGCACGAGCTACGGCGATGAGTGCAAGTTCGGCGGCGGCAAGGTACTGCGCGACCGCATGGGCCAGGCGGCCGGCGTGGCGGCGGCCGATGCGCTCGACATCGTGGTCACCAACGCGACGATCATCGACTGGACGGGCATCTTCAAGGCGGACATCGGCATCAAGGCCGGGCGCATCGCGGGCATCGGCAAGGCGGGCAACCCGGGCGTGATGGCAGGCGTGACGCCCGGGATGATCGTCGGGGTCACCACCGAGGTGATCGCCGCCGAGGGGATGATCGTCACCTCGGGCGCGATCGACGCCCACGTGCACCTGATCTGCCCGCAGCTCGCCGACGTGGCGCTCGCGAGCGGCATCACGACGCTGATCGGCGGCGGCACCGGGCCGGCGACCGGCACCAACGCGACGACGTGCACGCCGGCGCCCGACCAGATCCGCGCCATGCTGCAGGCGATCGACACGCTGCCGATCAACATCGGGCTCACGGGCAAGGGCAACTCGTCGCTGCCGACCGGGCTCGACGAGCAGCTCGCCGCGGGCGCGCTCGGGCTCAAGCTGCACGAGGACTGGGGGACCACGCCGCGCGCGATCGACTGCTGCCTCGGCGTCGCCGAGCGCCACGACGTGCAGGTCACGATCCACACCGACACGCTCAACGAATCGGGGTTCGTCGACGATTCGATCGCCGCGTTCGCCGGCCGCACGATCCACACCTATCACTCCGAGGGTGCGGGCGGCGGCCACGCACCCGACATCATCAAGGTGTGCGGCTTGCCCAACGTGCTGCCGAGCTCGACCAACCCCACGCGCCCGTTCACGGTCAACACGCTCGACGAGCACCTCGACATGCTCATGGTCTGCCATCACCTCGACCCCAAGCTGCCCGAGGACGTCGCGTTCGCCGAGAGCCGCATCCGCGGCGAGACCATCGCCGCCGAGGACATCCTGCACGACCTCGGCGCGATCAGCATGATGTCGAGCGACAGCCAGGCGATGGGCCGCATCGGCGAGGTCGTCATGCGCACCTGGCAGACGGCGCACAAGATGAAGCAGCAGCGCGGCGCGCTCGCCGGAGACGGCGCCGACGACAACCAGCGCATCCGCCGCTACATCGCCAAGTACACGATCAACCCGGCCATCGCGCACGGCATCGCCGACCACGTCGGATCGCTCGAGGTCGGCAAGCTCGCGGACCTCGTGCTCTGGCACCCCGCGTGGTTCGGCGCCAAGCCGACCCTCGTCGTCAAGGGCGGCTTCATCGCGTGGGCCCAGATGGGCGACGCCAACGCGTCGATCCCCACGCCGCAGCCGGTGCGCATGCGCCCCATGTTCGGCGCGCTCGGCCGCGCGGCCGCGGCGACCAGCCTCGCCTTCGTCTCGCGCGCGGCGCTCGGCGAACGCATCGCTGCACACTACGCCCTCGCCCGCCCCGTCGTCGCGGTGCAAGGCTGCCGCGGCCTGGGCAAGCGCGACATGAAGCTCAACGACGCGCTGCCTGACATCGAGGTCGACCCCGAGAGCTACGAGGTGCGCGCCGACGGCGTCCTGCTCACCTGCGAGCCGGCGCGCACGCTGCCGCTCGCCCAGCGCTACTTCCTGTTCTAGCGATGCGCGACCGTTTGCTGTGGCAGCTCGCCGACTCGGCGTTTCCGTCGGGCGGATTTGCGCACTCGTTCGGCTTCGAGGCGCTGCGCGCGCTGGGCATGCTGCGCGACGAGGCCGAGCTCGCCGTGCGCCTCGACGAGCTGGCGTGGCACACCGCGCACGCCGTACTGCCATTTCTGGGCGCGGCGTACGCGGGCGACCCGGCCGACGCCGACCGCGCGTGCGATCGCTTCACGTCGAGCCACGTCGCGAATCGCGCCAGCCGTGCCCAGGGCCGCGCGTTTCTGCTGGCGATCGCCGCGGTGCTCGAGCCGCCGCGCGCATTGCCGTTCGCGCACTTGCCGGTCGCCACCGGCGCCGCGCTCGCCCGCCGGGTCGCGCTCGACGAGATGCGCGAGCTGCTCATGTACACGACCCAGCGCTCGGCGCTGTCGGCCGCTGTGCGGCTCGGCGTCGTCGGGCCGCTGCGCGCGCAGCACCTCTTGCTCGGCGCCGCGCCGAACGCCGCTCGCGCGCTGGCCGAGACGGCCGGCCTCGGCATCGACGATGCGGCCTCGGCGGCACCGATGGTCGAGCTCGCGCAGGCCTCGCACGATCGCCTCGAGGTCCGCCTGTTCCAGTCGTGATGTGAGCCAACCCGCGAAACGCCTCGCGACCGTCACGGCGCCGCCTCGACGGTGCGATCGGCGGCCTTGATACGCTCGGCGGTTGAGTTTCATCCCCTCGCGGGACTAGCATCCAGCGGGGGGATTCGTGAGCCGACACAAGACACTCGTGGGGACCGAGATCGTCCTCATCCTCGGCCTGGTCGGCTTCGTCGCCGCGATGGTCGGCTTCGAGCACACGTCGCCGGGGCCTGCGCGGCTCGGTCCGCTCGCCGCGCTCGCGTTTGCGGCGGTGCCGTCGGCGTTGTGGCTGGGCTACTTCTACCTGCAAGATCGCAACGAGCCCGAGCCCAAGCAGCTGGTGTTCGGCGTGTTCGTCCTCGGCGCATTCATCGCCTCGCCGATGGCGAGCTTCGTCGCGGGCATGTTGCCGGTCGCCGCTCAGCTCGATCCGCTGAGCCCGCAGCGCTTGCTGACCAACATCCTCGTCGTGGGCATGGTGCAGGAGATGGCGAAGTACGTCGTCGTTCGCTACTCGATCTATCACCACGCCGAGTTCGACGAGCCGATGGACGGCATCATCTACATGATGGCGGCCGGCATCGGCTTCGCCGCGGCGCAGAACTACCGCCACCTGGCCAGCCTCGGCGGGAACGTCGTGCTCAGCCAGGCGGCGATGACGACCGTGGTCAACACGCTCGCACACGCATGCTTCGCCGGCGTGCTGGGCTATGCGCTCGGCCAGGCGAAGTTCTCCAGGACCAACCCGATCGCGCGCGGCGCGAGCCTGTTGTCGGGCCTGTGCGCGGCGGCGGTGCTGAACGGCGTGTTCACCGCGCTCGAGGATCGCGCGATGCTCGCCGGCATCCACGGAGACGCCGCCTGGGTCGGGCTCGCGTGGGCCGCTGGCTTTGCAGCGGTCGTCTTCTTCGCCGTGTCCGTCCTCATGAGGCGCCAGCTCGCGATCTCGCCGTTCTCGAGCGATGCGGGGAGGGCGCGATGATCGGCAGTCGTTTTCACCGCCACGATGCGCTGGTGCTGGTCGGCGGCGCAGTGCTGGTCGCGATCGGCGTGTTCGTGCAGCCGGACGCGAGCGCACCGG
>DATIPJ010000317.1:0-5260 GCA_035472155.1 Kofleriaceae bacterium | reverse complement strand
GGGGCGCAGGTCGGCCTCCAGATCGATCACGGCGTGTGCCGGCGAGCGCCGGGGCCGCACGGAGGGCAGCTCGTCGTCGGTGATGCCGCGGTTGACCGGCCAGGCCTCCGGCGCGATCGTCGCGGTCGAGCGCAGCACCTGGATCACGGCGAGCTCGAACGCCATCACGGCGTCGAGGTAGCGCGGCGTGAGGCGGCGCCGCATCACGCGCGTCCGGACGAACGCCGCGAAGCGCTCGCACTCGGTCAGCTGCATGTGCCCCAGCTCCTGCCAGCGATGGTGGGCGAGGTACTCGTAGCACAGGTCCTGCCGCCACTGCTCGTCGCCCCCGGTCAACAGCGCGATCGTCCTCGGCAGGTAGTACTGAAGCGTCATGCCCACGTGCATCGCCGAGCGAAACCGCAGGTTCTCGACGTTCCACCGCGTCCCCGGCTCGTCGTGCATCCAGTCGAGGATCGCGATCGCCTCGGCATCGAGGTCGCGGCCCGGCAGGCTGCCGTGCTTGCCGTCGAGCATGGCCTCGTAGAGCTCCTCGTCCTGGATCACCTGGGTCCACACGTCGTAGACGCGTTTCGACGACAGCGCGGTCATCTCGGCATCACGGCGGGGGCGCGGCTCGCGGTGACCACCTCGCGAGCGCGCCGGAGATCCGCATTGATCATCGGGATCCAGCTATCGTCGACTGCGCGCGATACGTAGCTATGCGCCGGCCCCTGGACCTCGAGCACGATCGCCTTGAGGTTGCGTGCGCGCGGCACGACGTAGGCGAGCATCTCCCACACCGGCTCGGGAACTGCGTAGCTATGAAAATCGTGATACCAGCCCTCGGAGTCCTGGCCGCCGGCGAGGTGGATCTCCATGACGCGATCGAGGGGCACGGTGCGCAGGAAGGCCCAGGGGTCATAGCCCACGAAGTTCCTCGAGTTCGCATAGATATTGTGTAGATCGAGGAGCAAATGCGTCTGTGCCTTTTCCACCAGCTCCGCGATGAACTCCGCCTCGGCCATGTCGCTGCCGGGAGCGCGCGCGTAGTAAAACGCGTTCTCGTGGAGGAGCGGCAGCTTCAGGCGATCTTGCAGCTCCGCTGCGCGGCCCGCGACGCGCTCGACCTCGGCGCGCGAGAACGGTAGTGGGCTGGACCAGACATACGATGTCGCGCCGAATCCATAGAACATGTGATCGGCGTACCAGGGGCTCTTCATGGCGTGGGCGACCGCGATGTGGCGAAGCACGCCCGGCGTATCACCGAGCGGCTCGAACCCGAACTCGTTTCCGTAGTTGCCATGCGCGATCAGCGGGTGGCGGGCCTCGATCTGCTCCATCATGGGCCGCATCAGGGGCTCGACGATGTAACCCGCATCGAGCGGGCCGGCGAACTGGTCGCAAAGCAGCTCGGCATAGTCGAACAGGTCGTGCTCCACGCCCTGCGCATCGAGCTGCATGACCGTGGGGTTGATCTGAAGCCCGATGCCAATGGGGTCCGACACTCTGCGAAGCTTCGACCATCACTCGCGCGCGAGTCAAGCTAGACAGTTGACAGCCGCGACGAGCTCCGACTAACAGACATACGGTGACCCACCTGGTTCGTCTCGCGTCGGGCTGGTCGCTGTGGCGCTGGACGTGCCTGCGGGCCGCCGGATTCCCGGCGCACCAGGTGCTCGAGCTCGCCGATGCTCCGCTGGCCGCTGCCGCGGATCGTCGGCTGGACGAGGAAGCCGAGCTCGCGCGCGCGCGTGCGACATTGATCACCGAATGCAATGCGGCACTCGAGCGAACGGACGGCGATGTGCAGCAGTCGGTGCGGCGGGCGCTCAAGCGACTCTGGAAGCACCGGATCCCCGAGCCACTCGCAGATGATGCCGCCGAGCGGGCGCGCGGCCGGCTCGCCGAGGCGGCCACGCGGCTGAGCGTGCTCGATGGCGAGCTGGTCGAGCATCATCGCCGGGCGCATCGCGCGGCCTCCATGGCGCTGCGCCGCGCGGCCCAGGACGACCGGTTCCGCCAGGCCGTGCTGTGGCAGAACCGCAGCGCGCTCACCACCGGCATCGATGGCCTGTTGCGACAGCCGATCACGGCGACCGATAGCCGCACGCGGCAGAACGAGCAGCTGATCGCGAGCTATCTGCAACGCTATTGCGTCAAGAACGACACGATCGGTTTCTTCGGACCGGTCGGCTGGGCGCGCTTCGTCGAAGCCGACGCGCTCGTGCAGCGCCCGGGTGCCTCGCTCGTCACCGACCGGGCGATCTACTACGAGTACTGGGCGGTCGACGCGCTGGCGAGCCGCCTCGGCGAGGACCCGGACCTGCGTCCATTCCTGGCACCGCGGCGACTGCCGCAGTTCCGCCTCGACGGTACGACGCTGCATTACCCGATCGGTCGCACGGCGGAGCTGTCGGCGGAGCTCGCGGCGGTGCTGGCCCTCTGCGATGGCGTACGCACGGCGCGCGAGCTCGGGCGCGAGGTCGCGGGTCGCGCGGATCTCGCCCTCACCGCCGAGCCGGACGTGTTCGCCGCGCTCGATGAGCTGGCGGACGCCGGCGCGATCCGCTGGGCGTTCGAGATCCCCACCGGGGTGACCCGGCCCGAGCAGTTCCTGGTTGCGCAGCTGGCGCGCGTCGAGGACGACGAGGCGCGCCGGCGAAGCCTGGACCTCGTCGACGAGCTGGACCGCCACCGCGCCGCCATCGCGACCGCGAGGACGGCCGCCGAGCTCGGCGCAGCGCTCGGCGCATTCGACGCCGCGTTCACCGCGGCGACCGGCAGCGGCAGCCACCGGGAGCACGGCCGAACCTACGCGGCCCGCACGCCGCTCTACGAGGACTGCCGCCGCGACCTCGAGCTCGAGATCGGTGGGCCGTTCCTCGGCGAGCTCGGCCCGGCGCTCGAGCTGCTGCTCGCCAGCGCGCGCTGGTTCACGTACGAGATCGCGGCGCGCTATCGCGAAGCGCTCGAGGCGATCTATCGCCCGCTGTGCGCGAGCAGCGACTCCGCCGTGGACTTCGATTCGTTCTGGCGCCATGTCCCGGCGCTGTTTCCGGGCGCCGGTGATGCGAGCGGCTCGATCGTCGCGGACGTGCGCCGCGAGCTGCAGCGCCGGTGGGCCATGGTCCTCGCGGTGGCGCGCGACGAGCGGGTCGTGCAGCGGCGCGCCACGGCGCTGGCCGGCGATGTGCGGCGGACCTTCGCGGCGCCAGGTCCGGGGTGGCCGGCGGCGCGTCATCACTCTCCGGACGTGCTGATCGCCGCGCGCGGCGGCTCGCTCGAGCGGGACCGCGCGTACATCGTCGGCGAGCTGCATACCGGCTTCAACACGGTCAGCGTGCCGCTGTTCGTCAAGCACCACCCGAGCCCGGGCGAGCTGATCGCAGCCCGCGACGCGGATCTCGATCGCGTGTGCATCGCGCCGGTGTGGTCGCGGGCCGTCACCCGCGGCGATTACTACTCCCTGTCGCCGCGCGACCTCGACCTCGAGAGCGGCGATACGCGATCGGCGCGTCCGCGGGAGCAGGTGCTATCGACCAGCGATCTCGTGATCGACCACCGCGATGGTCGGCTGGAGGTGCGGACGCGCGACGCGGCGCACCGGTTCGACATCATCGCGTTTCTCGAGCATCACCTGATCGCCGAGAGCTTCTCGGCGTTCTCGCCGATCGCGCCGGCAGCGTTCACGCCGCGCGTGTCGATCGACAGCGTCGTGATCGCGCGCGCGACCTGGCGGGTCGCCCCCGCCGAGCTCGCGTGGCCGGCGCTCGAAGATCCCGTGGCCCGGTTCGTGGGTGCGCGGCGCTGGGCGCGGCTGCTCGGCTTGCCGCGCTGGGTGTTCGTCAAGACGCCCGAGGAGGTCAAGCCGATGTACGTCGACTTCGATAGCGCGACGTTCGTCGAGATGCTGGCCAAGCAGCTGCGTCGCGCGTCGGCCGCGTCGCTGTCCGAGATGATGCCCACGGTGGACGAGACCTGGCTGCTCGACGCCGACGGCGCGCGCTACACGGCCGAGCTGCGGATCGCCGCGGTCGATCCGGAGCCCTGGCGCGCGCCGGGCGACGCAGGCGCAGCGAGCCGGTAGAACCCCATGCGCAGCTCGGAGGTCCGCGGTCCGTCGGGGCCGGTCGCCACGAGCTCACCGGGGGCCGGCAGCATCTCGGTCAGCTTCACCACGGCGCCGTCGGGCTGATTCTCGAGCATGTTGCGCAGCGCCTCGAGGAGGAACACGTTCTCGAAGTCGATCATCACCGGCTTGGGCTGTCCGCGCAGCGACGCGAACACGCGGGCATCGCACCCGAGCTCGCGCTGCAGCGACTGCGCGCGCCGGAACAGCTCGGCCTCGCTGCCGGACAGCTGCTCGTGCAGCTGCGCCGCCGGGCGCCGCCACTGCCGCCGCCGGACCACCAGATCGTCGAGCGCGAGCCGGGGAGCGTCTCCGCGCAGCGATGCGGGCAGGAGGCTCTCGGGAAAGAACGTCTCTGCGTAGTCGTCGTACAGCGGCGCGACGCGACTGGTGTAGAGCAGGAAGGGGTACCGGGTGTACGCGACCAGCGGCACGATCTCCTCGTCGCCGTGCAAGAACTCGAAATCGTCGCCGGCCAGGCGCACGTCGACGGCACCGAAGTCGAGGGCGCCGGGTCGATCGGTCCTGACGACGAGCTGGAGGTCGGTCGCCGCGAGCGGGAATCGCCGGTCGGTCGCCTGGGTATGCAGGAAGACCGCCTCCGCCGTCCGCTTGCCGCACGCCATGTCGTGCACCGCCGCGCGCATGTGCGCCAGCACGCGCTCGCGCTGGTCGGGCGGAACGATGTCGAGCCGGTTGGTCGGCATCCACACGAAGCCGTGCACCTCGCCGAGCACGAGCCCGGCGTCCCCCGAGGGGAGCCGCCGGAGCATCACGTCCGCGCTGACGTATCCGGCATGCGCCGGCACGGCGAGGCCGGCGAGCGCGCCGCGCAGGTCCTCCGCGTCGATGCGCACCTGACCGCCCGACGACGATCCGGCCGCGCGATCGATCGCGGCGCGCACCCGGTCGATCGCAGCGGCGAGCGCGCCGGCCCGCGGCGTCGCTGCGGGCACGTCGAGCACCCGGTCACCATCGAACGCGCGATGGACCTCGAGCGCCGGCACGCGCACGCCCTCTCCGAACCGGGCGCGAAACCATTCCCGGGCTCGCTCGCGCGCCAGCTCGAGCGGGAGCTCGACCGCGGAGAGTAGCGGTGGCAGCGCGCGCTCGAGAGCGGCACGCGCGTCGCCGAGATCGCTATGGACC
>DATIPJ010000316.1:0-10427 GCA_035472155.1 Kofleriaceae bacterium | reverse complement strand
GGCCCGACGCCGACAGCGCCTTGTCGAAGAACAGCTGCTTGCCGGCCTCGGCGGCCGCGCTCAGCTCGCGCGGGCGCGCGGCCACAGGGCCGGGCGAAGCGGCCGGGGAGCGAGTCCGCGGCGTGGGCGGCGGTGCGCCGGTCGATGGATCGGCCCGCGAGCACGCGGCGACCGCGCACAGGGCCAGGCCGAGGACGAAGATCGACGCGCACTGCTTCCACGCTGGCATCGGACTCATGGCGGCTCCCGGCTCAGTGGGTGAAGTCGAACAGGTCGAACAGGTCGGTCAGCGCCGGCATGTTGGTCGGCACCCACGGGTTCGTCGCGTTGGCGATCGGGTTCGGCAGGTTGTCGCGGCTGCGGCTGGTGATCGGCGCGAGCTGCCAGTTGCGCTCGATGAACTTCAGGATCGACACGTGGTCGGCGTAGCCGTGGTCGATCTTGCCGCCGGTGGTGAACGGCGACACGACGATCAGCGGGATGCGCGGGCCGTCGCCGAAGAAGTCGATCGGCTGGATGAAGCCCGAGTCGTAGTAGCCGCCGCCCTCGTCGAACGTGACGATCACGAGCGTGCTCGCCTTGAGCGCCGGGTTGGCGTCGAGCTTGGTCAGGATGTTCTTCACGTACGCCTCGAACAGGCCGAGCTTGGATGACGACGGGTGGCCGTCCAGGGCGCCGTCGGGGTGCGCGAACGACACCGACGGCAGCGTGCCGTTGGCGATGTCAGTGAACATGTCGGTCGTGTCCTTGATGCTCCGCGTGCGGACCGCCGCGTTCGCCATGACCTGGGTCTGGTACTCGAACGGATTACAGATCTGGCAATAGCCACTGCCGCGGTTGAATCCGCCGCCGTAGAACTTCCACGAGATGCCGCGCTCCATGAGCGAGTCGGCGATCGAGCGCTGCGTCGTCCTGGGGACGAAGTTGCCCGTGGTCTTGAGCGAGCCGTCGGGGTTGTAGGCCGGGTTCGTGTTGTTCAGGTAGTAGTACGTGTTGGCCGCGCAGTTGGGGCTCGGCTGGTGGGGCAGCGAGCCGAGGTAGCTCACGATCGGGCCCACGCCCGGCGCGGTGGCGTCGGAGCAGTTGCTGAAGTTTCCGTCGAGCGTGTAGCGGTTGTTGGTGCCCGCGCGCGGGTTGGGGTTGGCGATCAGGCTCGCCGTCGGGGTCGCCGGGTTGCCGGCGCCGTCGGTCCACGCGACCGCGTCGCCAAAGCCGATCATCGAGTGGTTGGCGCCCGTGCCGCCTTGCACCGACTGGTGCATGTTGTCGCTCATCGAGTAGGTGTCGGCGAGCAGGTTGAAGTAGGGCACGTCGCCGTCGTTGACGTTGAAGAACGCCATCGAGCTGCCGACGCCGTTGTCGGCGGTCGAGAACGTCATCGCGACGAACGGGTAGAGGTCATTCTTGCAGCCCGTCGGGTTGGCGGGCGTCGCGTTGGCGAGCGAGCAGTCGCTCTGCTGCCACATCTGATAGAAGCGGTGGATCGTGTCGCCGGTGTAGGCGTCGTACGGCATCGTCGGCCCGGTCAGCTGGAACGGGCCGTTGGGCAGGTTCCCGGCGTTGGTCACGCGGGTGTCGAGGACGCGCGCCGGCAGGCCGGTGGCGCCCGTGGTGAGCAGCGCGAGGTCCGCGGGATCGATGTCGGTCTCGAGCGCGGCCTGCTCGACGGTCTGGAACGGCGGCGCGGTGGTGCGCGGCGCGCTCGGGGCGCCCGAGGTGCTCGGCCCGGGCAGGATGTCGAACGGCGCCTTGGCGTCGGGCGCGATGTAGAACCCGGCCTGCGGCGCGGCCTGGGCCTGCGCGGCGAGCGCGAAGTTGGGGCCGGGCGTGCCATCGGCGTTGATGATGCCCTTCGAGAGGAGGTTGGCGATCGTCTGGCCTTCGCGCGGTGTGTACGTGCCGAACGCGTGGTCGAACGTCCGGTTCTCGCCGATGAGCACGATCACGTGCTTGATCGGCGTCGCGGGCGCGGGCTCGGAGCACACGACGTCGACCGAGCGCGCCGACGAGCACGCCGGGTCGCCGTCGGAGGCGGCGAGGGTGACGGTGGCGACCCCGGTCTGCGTGCAGGTCAGGGTCGGGCTCGCGGTGTCGGCGCCGCCGAGCGCGCCCGAGGACGTCGTCCAGTGGAACGCCAGCGGCGACGGCGCGTGGTCGACGTCGACGGTGATGCCGTGCAGCGCGATCGTGCTGCCGACCGCGACCTCGGCCGGGCTGGCATCGATGCCGTCGATGCGTGGGCACACGTTGAGGTTGCCGTTGACGATGACGCTGCCGGTATCGGGCTGCAGCTGGCAAGTGAGGTGGACCGAGACCGTGTTGGTCACGGCCCTGGCGACCTCGAAGGCGCCCGTGCCGGCGCAGTCGGCGCGCCCGTCGGACGACGTCGAGCGCAGCGAGATCGAGTAGCCGACGCCGAACGGCAGGCCTGCGATGATCGCGCTGACCGTGGAGCTGTGGCCGACATCGATCGCCCCCTTGCGGCTGAATCCGAGCGGGCCGGTGATCGTGTACTCGACGTTGTCGAGCGTGATCCCGGGCGCGACCTGGAGGTCGAACGCGACCTGGCCGGTGTTGGGCTGTGCGGACTCGATCGGGTCGGTCGCGCAGCCGCCTATCCATGCGCCTGCTGAGAGCGCGCTCAGCAAGATCGTCCTGAGTAGCGTGATCTTCTTCATGCGAGTCGTCCTTTGGTGAACCGATGGCAGTCGCTGCGGTCGCGCGGGGCGCGGCGCTGGCAGCGGCGGCACTCTACGAACCGCGCACGCACCGCCCGGATCGCGCTCGGCAACGATTCGGCACCGCTTTGGCGAGCGCGCGGTCGCTGATTGGTGTCGCGACAATGAAGCGGCCACGGCCTGTGGTGGCGCACGCTCAAAAGTCACGTTCGCAAAAGTGTCGGGCGGCTGTAACGTTGGCGCGATCGAGGCCTGAGCGGTTACGCTGGGCAGGCTCCGGAGCTGTGCTCCCCTGGGGAATCACACGGTCATGCGGGGCGTAAGTGGGGATGTCGATGCGTAGCCATGGTCTTGTTGTCGTCGCGTTGCTGTGGAGTTGTGGTGGATCGCGGGCGGTGGATCTCAAGGCCACCGGCAGCCCCACGGGTGCGATCACCGGCCAGATCCACGTGTCGGTGGCGTTCTCGCGCCCGATGGTCGCGCGCGATCAGCTCGACAAGGTGGTGGCGTCGCCGCCGATCAAGATCGCGCCCGAGCTGCCGGGCGAAGCGAAGTGGACCGACGACAAGACGCTCGTCGTGTGGCCCAAGGCGGACCTGCCGATCGCGACGAAGTATGTCGCCACGGTGCCCAAGGGCACGCGCGCGCTTGACGGCAACGAGCTGGCCGACGACGTCGCGTTCGAGTTCTTCACCCAGCGGCTGACCGCCACGCTCGATGTCATGGGCTCGGCGGAGCGCACGTCGCGCGAGCCCGCGGTGCGGATCGCGTTCAACCACGACGTGCCGCTCGCACAGGTCATCGAGCACTGCAAGTTCGCCGCGGGCGACCACAAGGTCGCGGTCAAGAACGGGCCGGAGAGCCCGTCGGGGCCGGCGCGCAGCTACACGCTCGCGGCCGCGTCGCAGCTCGCGATCGACACCGCCTACAAGCTGGTCTGCGACACCGATCTGCGCGGCACGGTCGGCAATATCGGCCTCGAGAAGGCCGCCGAGCTCGCGCTGCACACCTACGGGCCGCTCAAGCTCGTCAAGCTCGAGCCGAGCGGCAACGACATCGTCCCCGACGAGAGCGTGCGGCTCGTGGTCAGCTTCTCCAATCCGCTCAAGCCGCCGTACCAGATGAAGCTCACGCCGGCGGCGGTCGGCTTCCCGCAGCGGTGCTACTCGGCCGGCGACGAATCGCCCGGCATCAGCTGCGCCGCGCAGCTCGAGCCACAGACCGCGTACACGCTGACGATCGACGCCGCGCAGGAGGACGCCTTCGGTCAGAAGCTGGGCAAGCCCGAGGTGCTGAAGCTCCAGACCAGCGACGCCAAGCCCGCGATCGCGATCGAATCGGGCTACTTCGTCGCCGAGCTGAAGCGGCCGGTCGTCCCGGTCTGGACGCGCAACGCCAAGGAGCTCGAGGTCACCGCGGTGCCGATCACGCAGGGCAACTTCCATCAGCTGCGGCCGCTGCTCGACTGGTGGGAGCCCGCGCCCGCCGATTTCACCAAGACCAAGCTCAAGCCGAAGGCGAAGAAGATCGCCGTGCATGGCCCCCGGAACAAGTGGAGCCAGCATCCGCTGGGCGCTGCCGAGCTGTTCGGCGGGACGCCGGGGCCGGGGATGTTCTACCTCGAGGTCGGCTCGAGCGAGGTCGACGCGCATCCGTTCACCGACGGCGGCCGCGAGAAGGTCCTGGTCAACTTCACCGACATCGGCGTGGTCAGCAAGATGTCGGGCACGCGCGGCCTGGTATGGGCGACGCAGCTGTCGACCGGCAAGCCGCTGCCCGACGCCAAGGTCACCGTGCGCGACGGCCGCGGCAAGGTGACGTGGTCCGGGACGACCGACGCCGACGGCGTGGCGGTCCTGCCGGGGAGCGCGGAGCTCGTCGGCAAGCAGCGCAAGGCCGCCGGGCTCGACACCGAGGGCGAGCACTACGCCGAGGAGCGCGAGGGCGACAGCTCGGGGCTGCGCATCTTCGTGCAGCAGGGCGCCGACTGGACGATGGTGAACCCGGGCAGCTCCAACGGCCTCGCGGCGTGGAACTACAACGTGCCCGTCGACAGCGATCCATCGCCGGTCAAGCTGCGCGGCTTCATGCACACCGACCGCGGCCTCTATCGCCCGGGCGAGAAGGTCCACGTCAAGGGCCTCGCGCGCGCCACGCGGCTCGGCCAGCCGCTCGACGTCCCCGGCGAGGGCAAGCTGGTCAAGGTCACCGTCGACGGCCCCAACGGCAAGACGCTGATCGAGACCGAGGCCAAGCTGAGCGCGTTCGGCGGCTTCTGGTTCGATATCGATCTGCCCGGCGACGCGCGCCTGGGCGACTACGCGATCCGCGCGCGGCTCGATAGCGGGACGTTCACGCGCGACTTTGCCGTCGAGGAGTATCGCGCGGCGACCTACGAGGTCACCGGCAAGCTCAACGGCGCGGTCGTCGTCAAGACGGGCGCGATCAAGGGCACCGTGTCGGCCAACTACTTCTATGGCGCGCCGGTGCGCGGCGGCAAGCTCGGGGTCACCGTGCACAGCCGGCAGCGCCGCGTGTCGTTCACCGGCTTCGACGACTATGACTTCCTCGACGGCCGGCGCTACGACGGCTACCACGACGAGGTCGAGCACGGCCAGAACATGGTCACCGAGGACAGCTTGACGCTCGACGACAAGGGCAACGCGAAGCTCTCGGTCGCGATCAGCCCCAACGACGTGCCGTACGACGCCGACCTCCTGGTCGACGCGAGCGTCACCGCGCCGTCGAACGAGGTGATCAGCAAGGGCTTCACCGTGCCGTACTTCCGCTCGAAGATGTACTTCGGCATCAAGACGCCGGGTTACTTCGCCGACGTCGGCAAGCCGCAGACCATCCAGATCGTCGCGGTCGGCGCCGACGGCAAGCCGGCGAGCGGCCCCGCGAAGGTCACGGTCACGCGGCGCGACTGGAACTGCGTGTGGGAGGACTGGGGCTACCGCGGCAATTACCAGTGCAAGGACACGACGAAGACGCTGCTGACCCGCACGCTGCAGATGGCGGGCAAGCCGGTCGACGTGCCGTTCACCGCCGACGCCGGCGGCGACTACTGGGTCGTCGTCGAGGGCGAGAACGACAAGCAGGACGCGGCGGCGGCCGCGAGCGAGCTCTACGCGTGGGGCGACGGCGGCGGCAGCTGGCGCAGCTCGGACTCGCTGGCGCTCGAGATCGTCGCCGACAAGAAGGAGTACAAGGCGGGCGACACGGCGACGCTGCTCCTCAAGACCGACCTCGCGCAGGCGACCGGCCTGGTCACGGTCGAGCGCGACGGCGTGATCGAGAAGCGGCTGATCACCGTGACGCCGAAGGTCAAGCACCTGACCGTGCCGATCACCGCCGACTACGCGCCCAACATGTACGTCTCGGTCGCGCTGGTCCAGGGCCGCATGGGCGACGGGCCGCGCGGCAAGCCGCGCATGCGGATGGGCATCGTCAACCTGCCGGTGCGCCCGCAGGACAACACGCTCGCGGTCTCCGTCGAGACCGACAAGAAAGACTACCGCCCGGGCGAGACCGTGACCGCGACGGTCAAGGTCGCCGATGCGTCGGGCGCGCCGGCGTCGGCCGAGGTGTCGATCACTGCCGCCGACGAGGGCGTGCTGTCGCTGATCGGCTACGAGACGCCGAACCCGATCCCGACGTTCTATGCGCCCTGGGGCCTGGGCGTCTCGACCGCGACGCAGCTCGAGTACATCCGCGACATCCCCGGCCCCAACGAGGAGCGGCCCGCTTTCGGTGGCGACTCGCCGGGCAGCGTGCGCTCGCGCTTCGTGTCGACGGCCGTGTGGACGCCGAGCGCGGTGACCGACGCAAGCGGCATCGCGACGATCACGTTCGCTGCGCCGGATAACCTGACGGCGTTTCGCGTGATGGCGCTCGCCGCCGACCGCGGGCATCGCTTCGGCTCGGGCGACAAGCGATTCACCGTCGCCAAGCCGCTGCAGCTCCACCAGGC
The DNA here is from genome assembly GCA_035472155.1 of Kofleriaceae bacterium. GTDB lineage: Bacteria > Myxococcota_A > Polyangia > Haliangiales > Haliangiaceae > JABFXX01. The sequence continues at coordinate 3,776 of DATIPJ010000316.1, read as the reverse complement.
GCTGCCGCGGTTCCTGAACGCGGGCGACGTGCTGCAGGGCGGCGTGGTCGTCCACAACGAGACCGGCAAGGCGGGCAACGCGACGGTTAGGCTCGTGACCGACAAGCACCTGACGGTCGCGGGCGCGCGCGAGCGGACGGTCGCCGTCGGCAAAGGCGCGCGCGTGCCGGTGCTGTTCGACCTCACCGCCGCCGACCCCGGCGAATCGGTGCTGCGGTTCTCGGTGAAGATGGACGACGAGAGCGACGCGGTCGAGCTCAAGCTGCCGGTGCTGCAGCCCTCGCCGCTGCAGGTCGCGCGGGTCGCCAACGGCGTGGCCAAGGGCGTCACCAAGGTGGCTGTCGCGATGCCGCCGAGCGCGCTCGCGTCGTCGGCCGAGCTCGTGATCTCGGTCGATCCCGACGGGCTGTCGGGGATCGAGAATGGCCTGCGCGACCTCGTTCATTATCCGTACGGCTGCCTCGAGCAGACGACGTCGCAGGTGATCCCGATGGTCGCCGTGCGCGACCTCGCAGATTCGCTGTCGATCGACGGGCTGACCGGGCCGGCGCTCGATCGCTTCGTCAACGCGGGCATCACCAAGATCGGCCGCCACCAGACGCCGTACGGCGGCTACTCGCTGTGGCCGGGCGGCGAGCCCGAGACCTATTACACCGCCTATGCGCTGTGGGGTCTGCACCTCGCGCGGCAGGCCGGCTACAAGGTCGAGCAGGCGCGCATCGACGACGGCATCGAGTACCTGCGCAATGACGGCGCTCAGCCCAACCAGTCGCGGCCGCACTACAACGAGTTCGGCAACCAGGGCTCGCAGGCGTTCGCGCTGTACGTCCGCGCGGTGCTCGGCGACAAGACCACGCAGGACGCCGCGACCAAGATGACGCAGCAGGCGGCCAACCTGCCGATCTACGGCAAGGCATTCCTGGCGCGCGCGCTCGCGGTCGGCCTGGGCGCCAAGGACCCCGCCGTGCAGAAGCTCGTCGAGGAGCTGGCGGCCGTCGCGACCGCGGCGGCCAAGGCCGACGATCTGATCAAGGAGCCGGCGGAGCGCGACATGTGGGCGTACATGTCGAGCTCGACCCGCACATCGGCGGCCGTGCTGTCGGCGCTCGTCGAGCTCGACCCCAAGAACGCCGCGATCAAGCCGCTCGTGGGCGGGCTGATGAAGCACCGGCACACCACGCGCTGGTACGACACGCAATCGAACCTGTACTCGCTGCTCGCGCTGACCTCGTATGCGCGCACGGTGTCGCGCGCGCCGTCATCGGTCACCGTCGAGCTCGGCGGCACGTCGATCCTCTCGGGCGCGCTCTCCGGCAAGCAGCGGATCCGCGCGGCGACCGTGCCGCTGACCGGCGCCGGCGAGCTCGCGATCACGCCGACCGGCGAGGTCCACTACAGCGTCGAGGTCCGCTATCGCAAGACGCTCGACGCGCTCAAGGGCGAGTCGCACGGCGTGACGATCAGCAACGAGTACCTCGACGAGGCCGGCAACCCGAAGACCAGCTTCAAGGTCGGCGACGTCGTGCGCGTGCGGCTGGTCAGCGAGCTGCCCGGCGATGCCGACCACCTGATGCTGTCCGATGCGCTACCGGCGGGCTTCGAGGCGATCAACGCGCGGTTCCAGACCAGCGGCACCGCGTCGGTGACCCAGACGACCGAGTGGGGCACCTATCGCGAGATGCACGACGACCGCGTGAACTTCGCGTCGCAGTACACCTCGCGCGGCCGCCGCGTCCACGAGTTCGAGATCCGCGCGATCGCGGCCGGCAAGTTCGCGCGCCCGCCGACGATGGCCGAGCTCATGTACCTGCCGGAGACCAACGCGCAGACCGCGCTCGACATCATCGAGATCGAGCCGAAGTGAGCGCGCGCGACTGCATCGCGCGGCTCGGCGCCCGGCTCCGTGCGCTCGGGGTTGCCGCGCGCAGCCGCCGTCTGCGCTGGCCGAGGCGCGCGCTGCTCGTCGGGCTCTCGGGTTGGGCCGCGCTCGTCCTGGCGTGGTGGATCGCCGTGCGCGCCGCGGAGTTTCCGCGCGCGCTGCTCGACAAACCTTCGGCGACGTCGCTCACCGTCGTCGATGCCAATGGCATGACGTTGCGCCAGGAGGCGACCAGCGCCGGCCAGCGCGACAGCTGGATGCCGCTGGATCGGATCTCGCCGTACCTGGTGCATGCGACGCTGGCCTCCGAGGACAACGACTTTCGCGATCACGCCGGCGTCGACTGGACCGCGATGGCGCGCGCCGCGTGGCTCAATGTTCGCGGCGGCGGCGTCGAGTTCGGCGGCTCGACGATCACGATGCAGCTCGTGCGGCTGACCGCCGGCACGCCGCGCAGCCTCGGAGGCAAGCTGCGCCAGATGGTGCTCGCCGGCCGGCTCGAGCGCCTGCTGTCGAAGGACGAGATCCTCGAGCAGTACCTGAACCGCGTGTACTACGGCAACGGCGCGTGGGGCGCCGAGCAGGCCGCGCGGACCTACTTCGACAAGCACGCGGCGGAGCTCTCCGTCGGCGAGGCCGCGCTGCTCGCCGTGATCCCGCGCGGGCCGACGTTCTACGATCCGTTCCGCGAGCTGCCGCGCGCGATGGGCCGGCGCGCCCACATCCTGGCGCTCATGGAAGAGCACGGCTATCTGGCGGCCGAGGACCGCGCGCTCGCCGAGCGCATCCCGCTCGATCTGTCGCGCACGCGCCCCGAGTTCCGCGCGCCGCACTTCGTGGAGCTCGTGAAGGATCGCCTGCCGCCTGCGTTCGCGCGCGGCGCCGTCGTGCGCACCACGCTCGACTGGGATCTCCAGCAGCACCTCGAGGTCGCGCTCGGAGCCCACCTGCGCCACCTCGCGTCGCGCAATGTCAGCCAGGCCGCGATCGTCGTCCTGCGCAACACCGACGGCGCGATCCTCGCGCTGGTCGGCTCGAAGAGCTACGCCGAGCACGCGTTCAGCGGCGTCACCGCGCGCCTGCGCCCGGGCTCCACGCTCAAACCCTTCGTCTATGGCGCGGCGTTCGAGGCGGGCGATACCCCGGCGACGATCGCGCAAGACGTCATCCTCTCCGAGGACGCACACCAGGCCTACACGAAGGACGTGCGCAGCCACGGCTTCGCGCGCTACCGCGAGTCGCTCGCCGGCTCATACAACCTCTCGGCCGTGCACACGCTGCAGCGCGTCGGCGTCGGCACGGTGCTGCGCAAGCTGCGCGCGGCCGGGCTCACCACGCTCGACCGCCCCGACGATCAGTACGGGTGGGGGCTCGCGATCGGCGAGGCCGAGGTCCGCCTGCTCGATCTCACCGCCGCGTTCACGACGTTCGGCCGCGGCGGCCAGCCGATCGCGCCGCGCGCCGTCGACCTCGCGCGCCGCCCCGACGGACAGACCTGGACCGAGCCGGCGCTGGAGCGCGACCGCATCTTCTCCGAGGAGATCGCGTACCTCATCTACGACATCCTCGCCGACCCCGACGCGCGAAAGCCCATGTTCGGTGACCGCGTGCCGCTCAACCTGCCGTTCCCGGTCGCGCTCAAGACCGGCACGACCAAGGCGTACACGGATCTGTGGGCGATCGGCACCACGCGCGAATACACGGTCGGCGTGTGGGCCGGCAACTTCGACGGCGCGCCCACCCACCGCGTGATGTCGACCGAGGGTGCCACGCCGCTGGTCCGCGCCGCCTACACCGCCATCGCCGCGCGGTTCGGCGAGCCGACGGCGCCGCCGCGCCCGGGCGCGATCGTCTCGGCCGAGGTCTGCCCGGTCTCGGGCAAGCGCCCGGGCCCGTA
>DATIPJ010000315.1:0-3595 GCA_035472155.1 Kofleriaceae bacterium | reverse complement strand
CGCGGGCCAAGGCGATCTCGCGCGACAGCCAGCGCTCGACCAGCTGACTGCCGACCACGATCGTCGACGGCGCGAACGGATCGGGCGCCGGCAACGCCTCGAGCAGGGACGAGACCAGGCTCTCGGCGCGGTCGCTGTGGATCGCGCGCAGCATCAGCTCGCAGCCGTTGGTGCGCCGGCCGCGGCGCGCCCGCCGGCCCCGGGCACGATCACCCACAGCGCCGACGGCACCAGCTCGAACCGCGCCGGCAGCCGTCCGGGGTTCTCACCGTCGACGTCGAGCTCGATCACGGCAGCCGGATCGATCGGCTCGGCCTCGACGACCCGCGCCCGCCTCGCCGTCACCTTGTCCATCGAGAGATGCGTCCCCTTGTAGATCCGCCGCCCGCTGGTCAGCAGGTCGCCGAACCCGAAGTCGCCCATGGCGATGACATCGAACATCCCGTCGTCGAGCTCGGCATCGGGCGCGACCATCATCGCGCCGCCGAAGTACCGCCCGTTGGCGACCGCCACGGTGTTGACGGTCATCTCGACGCGGTCGCGCCCGTCGAACACCATCTGCACGCGCTGGTTCTTGTACGACCACGTCGCGCGCGCGGTTGCGACGGCGAACGCCAGGCGGCCCAGCCGCTTGCTCGACTGGTTGACCAGCCGGTCGACGACGCCGGACACCCCGAACGACGCGATATTCGCGAACATCCGCAGCGCGCGCCCACCGCCGGTCGCGGTGAATTCCAGCTTGCCGACATCGATCTGCCGGCGATAATTGGCCGCGATCACCGCCGCGGCGTCGGCCAGCCCGACCGGCATGTTCACCGTGCGCCGGAAGTCGCCGCCCGTGCCGAACGGGATGACGGCGAAGCTCGCGGCGGGCGCGATCGCCAGGCCGCGCTCGTCGAAGAACCCGTTGACGACCTCATTGATCGTGCCGTCGCCGCCGATCGCCACCACGCGCTCGGCCCCGCCGCGCAGCGCCTCGCGCGTCAGCCGCGTCGCATCGCCCTGGGCCTGCGTGATCGCCTCCTCGAACGGGAATGCGCGGCCGATCGTGTCGGCCATCTCCTTCCAGCGCTTCCCGAGCCGCCCGCCCTGCGACTGCGGGTTGACAATCAGCACCGTGCGGGGCGTCACCATGGGCCGGAACTATACGCGCCCCCTCCGACGCTCCCGCCAACGCCCAGGGTCTGCGAGCCTTTCCGAGCTGGGCAAAAACCGACGATGTGCGCGACGTTATACTCCGCGCGCCATGCCGCCCGCGATCGCCGAGCTGATCGACCGCTTCACCGACGCCTTCGACCGCAGCGACCTCGACGCGGTCATGGCCGCGTTCGCCGACGACTGCGAGTACCGCCCGGGCGATCGCCTGGATGCGCATCACGGCCGCGTGGCGAAGCTCTCCCGCGGCTGTGCGATCAGCTCGGACACTCGCGCCGGATCCGACAGATGCTCGGCGAAGAAGTCCCACAGCGCCGCAACGCGCGGCACCGTGCGCAGTGCGCGATGGCCGACCAGCCACAGCTCCTCGACGGGCAGCGCGTCCCACGTCGGCTGCAGCGCGCGTGCGATCGACACCGGCACCATGCGGTGCACATAGCGGAACGGCTCGGCGGCGAGCGCGACCCCGAATCCTGCCGCCGCCGCCGACATCTGGCTCGTGAACTGCGACGTTCGCAGCACCGGCGTCGCACCGCCCGCGTGCTCGGTGATCCATCGCGCCGTGGGCAGGTGCGCCAGGTCGGCGCTGTAGGTGATCCAGCGCGCGTCGCTCCACCGCTTGATGCGCCCGAGCTCCGCCGCGTACTCGGGCGACGTCATCGGCACCGACTGCGTCGACACCAGCTTCACCGCGATCAGGTCGCCGCTGCGTGGGCGCCCGGCACGCAGCGCCAGGTCGGCCTCGCGGCGCGTCAGGTCCGCATAGCCTACGCTCGCATCCAGCTCCACCACCACGCGCGGAAACCGCTGATGGAACCGCGCGAGCAGCGGCGCGATGAACGCATCGGCGATCCCGGGCGGCGCCGTCATCCGCACCAGCCCCTCCGCCGTCGTCTCGATCGCATCGACCGCGGCCGCGAACATCGCCAGCCCGCGCTCCATGTCCTCCGCCGCAGGCAGCATCGCTTCCGCCGCCGCCGTCGCAATCGTCCCCTCGCGCGTGCGGTCGAACAGATGCACCCCGAGCTCGTCCTCGAGCTTGTCGAGCCGGCGGCTCACCGTCGAGACGTCCAGCCCGAGCCGCGCGGCCGCGCCCGCGAGTTGCCCGGCGCGCGACACCGCAAGAAACACGCGCACCTGGTCCCAGTCGATCGTCGCGAGGTTGTGGGTCGCCATACCCCATCTTGCTCGACTGCAACGAAGCCCCGCAAGCAGGGCACGAGCCTGCAAGCCTGCAAGCCCGGTCGAGGTGCCTCGCGCTCCGCGAAGAAGTCGCAGCTCCCACCGAGGCAGCGCCGCAGTCACGAGGCCAGTCGAAGGCATCGGGACCGGGCGCTGCACTGGACCGCGACGGCACGGAGACGCCTTCCATCACTGGCACCGCGAGCCACGGGCGCAGCACTGGACCGCGATGGCACTGTCGAGACCGACGCCTCCGTCATTCAGCCCCGGCGCTGCGCTGGGACGCAATGCCAGCACCAGGTCGGCGCGTCATGGACGGTGAGCGATGGCGTTGCGCATCACCCAGGAAGTCGCGCGGACGGGAGGCGGAGCGCGCGCCGCGGGTGCTAGAACCCACGCCTCATGAATGATGGTCTGCGTATTGCGGCCACACTCGCGATCTTCTGTGCGGTCCTCGCGCTCGTCGTCTTCCGGCCGCGCAGGTGGCCGGAGGCCGTGTGGACCGTGCTCGGTGCGGCGCTGGTGCTACTGCTCGGGCTGGTCCATCCCCGCGACGCATGGGGCGCCGTGCTCGCCGGCAAGGCGGCGCTGCTGTTTCTGCTTTCGCTCCTCGTCCTCGCCGTCCTTGTCGAGAAGAGCGGCTTCTTCGATTGGGCCGCGGTCGTGTGCGTTCGCTCGAGCCGTGGCAAGGCAACGGCGCTCTACCGCAACATGTTCCTTCTCGGTGCGCTGGTCACCGCGGCGATGTCGCTCGACACCACCGCGGTTCTGCTGACGCCCGTCGTGCTCGTCATCGTGCGGCGGCTCGGCTTGCCAGGCGCTCCCTTCGTCGCGCTATGCGCGTTCGTCGCCAATGTTGGCTCGCTCATCCTGCCGATCAGCAATCTCACCAACCTTCTGTTCGCCGAGGCGTTCGACATCTCATTCGCGACCTTCGGCCTGCGCATGCTCGCGCCCCAGATCGCCGCGCTCGCGGTCACCTACGCCGCGCTGCGCTGGCAATTTCGCGACGAGCTGCGCGGTGCTCTCGACGTCTCGCGCCTCGCCAACCCGGCGCAGATCATCCGTTCGCGCGCCTACTTCCGCGTCTCCGTGGTGGTGCTCTGTCTCGTGCTCGTCGGCTACTTCGTCGCTCCGTTGGCCGACCTCGAGCCCTATGCGGTCGCATTCGCGGGTGTCGCCGTCCTCGCTGTCGTCGGCGCGGCCACCGGGCGCGTTCAACTCTCCGCCCTCCGCGAGATCCCGTGGGGCGTCTTCC
>DATIPJ010000314.1:0-6392 GCA_035472155.1 Kofleriaceae bacterium | reverse complement strand
AATGGCAGAAGCTCAGCTTCGATGCGATGCGGGTATTCGTCAAGGACGAGCTATTCCAGTTGCGGTCGGTGTAGCGATGCAGCCCTTCCAGTTCTCGATCGATCTGCCGGTGCTCAACCACTGGCGGAACGTCGACTTGCTGCTCACGTCCGTGCAGAACTGCTTCATCGCCGTGTTCGCCGACGTCGATGGTTGCAATGCGATCGCCATGGTCACCGGCGAGCTGGTCGAGAACGCGGTCAAGTACGGCTACTGGAACGGCGACGACAAGCATTTTCGCCTGCGCATCAACGGCCGGCACGGCTCGGTCACCATCCAGGTCGAGAATCCGGTGGACCCGCGCGACCCGCAGATTCACTCGCTCCAGGCCACGCTGCGCTGGATCGCCGAGTTCCCCAACACCGAGACCGCCTACCGCACCAAGATGCTCGAGATCGCGTCGCGGCCCGGCGTGTCGTCGGGCTTTGGCCTGGTGCGCTGTGCGTACGAGGGCAGCTCGATCCTGCGCGCCGAGATCGTCGAGGGCAGCGCGCTGCGGGTCGTCGCAGAGATGACGTTCTGACGCGTCAGTTGGTCGCGGTGATCGTGATGCTGAACGCGTTGATCGTGCCGGTATCCTGAATCCCGGTGTCGCGCACGAACAGCTTCCAGGGCCCCGATGCCGAGCTCCCCGCCGTGAAGCTGCTCGTGACATCGAGGTCGGCGACGATGAAGTTGTCGGCCGATCCGCCGGTGCGATCCGCCAGCGTCGCGATCTCGCCACTGGGGGCGATCAGCTGGATCGTCAGGTCGCCGCGGTACGTGTGCGTGATGTCGACGCTGACCAGCACCTTCTGAAGGACGAGGCCGGGCCGCTTCACGTTGATCCCGGTGGCCACGCCGGCGGGGTCGTTGTCTGGGATGCTCCGGGGCACGTGAGTCGACGTGAACGTCCGGGTCCGGCTCGGCGGCGGCGCCGTCGCGCAGTCGGCGGGAACCGCGTCGGAGGTCACGATATCATTCGTGGAGTTGTCGCTGTGCGAGACCGCGTCGCTGCCCATCAAGCGGCCGGCGAACGCCGCAAAGATCGCGCAGCGATTGGCGCCGGCGTTGAGGTTGGCATCGGCCTGGACGATCGCGTCGCGCGCCTGCAGCATCGTCGGGATGCACGGCGTGAGCTTCATGCCGGAGACCACCAGTGGCTCGGTCGTCGCCTTGCCGAGGATGGTCCGCAGGTCCCACAGCGTCGCCGCCCACACCTCGCCGGCATCGTGCTTCTCGGTCATCGAGCGGTCCTTGATGTTCGCGTAGGTGAACGGCGAGTCCGCCATCGAGGCGCGACGGATCCCGGCCTCCGCGTTCCCGGTGACGTACGCGCCGATCACCGGATCTTCGAGGAACGAGGCGGCCAGGAAGTCGCTCCAGCCCTCGCCCATCCCCCCCGATTGGATCCCGCCGAGGCAGCCGGTCGTCCCGCCGCCGACCAGCCGGTTCGACAGCCCGTGCGTGTGCTCGTGATAGATCACCGTCGGATCGAAGTCGCCGTCCTGCGCGGCGCCCGTGGCACCGTTCTTCAGCGTGAAGCGGAACAGCTGCATGCGGGGCTTGCTGCCGTCGGGCGGCGTCGCGAACGTCGCGTTGTTGATGCCCGCGCCATCCTGCGCGTCGATCTGCACGTCGTCGTTCTGTGCGCCGCCCTTGCCGAAGTTGCTCGCCTGGAAGTTGCCGGCGCTCTCGGTGAAGCCGAGCGCGTACGCCCGGTCATGCCAGTCGTTCACCAGATAAAACGCATTGGCGACCGCGGCCTCCTTGAAGCCCGCGGCGTCCGCGGTGGGAGAGAACGCGAAGTCGAACGCGTCATTGCCATCCGCCGCCGGCTGAACCTCGGTTGCGCCCACGAGGTTGTTCCCGTCGAGATCCGTTGCGGCCACCGCATTGTTGCCGGCCGTCTTGCGGGCCGCGCCGACCCAGCCGCTGGGCGACGCCACCGGATCGCCGTCGAACGAGACCACCACGCGACCATCGGTCTGCGGGTCGGCGCCGGGCGACGCCGTGAACACGCGCCCGGTGAACGTATCGACCAGGTCGTAGCTCGCGAGCAGCGCGCCGCTCTCCGCATCGACCAGCACCAGCTGGTACTGCATCTGCCGCTGCTCGTCGAGCCACGCCATCGTCACCTGGTACGCGAACCGGCTGTCATCGCGCGCCACCTCGAACACGCGCCGCACAACCTCGATCGGATCGAGCGTCCGCGTCGAGCGAAACACGGCGCGCTCGCCTTCACCGGCCACCGCCGCGACCGCCAGGTCGCCCAGGCCCAGCGCCCGACCGGCGGCCACCGCGGCCTCGCCCGGTGTCAGGACCCGCTGGTTCAGCGGCAGCGCGCTTCGGTACGCGGGGTCGCCGAGCGCGCGAAACACGCGATTCGCGTCGTCCATGTGAACGGTGACCGCCCCCTGGAACACCGCGTCGCCGTCGACAAATCGCTGCAGCGTCACGTGCCGGACGGCACTCCGCGGGTCCACGTCCACCCGCGTCACCCGGAAGCTCGCCGCCTCGTCGTCGCCGAGCCCGAAAGCATCATGGTGGTCGGCGAGAAACCGCATCGCGGCCTCCGCCGGGTCCGCATGGCGTCCCGGCACATGGAACTGCGGCGTCATCGCGAGCACGCGCATCGCCCCGCCCTCGCCGACCTCCACCGCGATCGGCGCCCCAGCCTCGCGCTCGAGCGCTCGCAGCGCACCTTCGCGAGCCGCGGCGCCGCCCGCGGCGTCATCGGCGGGGTCGACTGCGCACGCCCCCAGCGATAGCGCAGATGTGGCGAGCAGGACTACAACGTTGTGATGTCGGACCATAAAGCGACTCATGTTCTGGCGCGTTGAGCGGGCGTCGACGGACCATGCCGCCCCGCGCTGCACCCAACGTCAGCAACTCGCGCGCCATCGCCTTTCCTTCGGTCCACGCCGACTTGCCCATCACTTGCCCGCGCCGACCCACGCCGATCCAGCGCGCCCGCCTCTGTGCCCGCGATCGAACGCCGAATCGGCGTGCACCCTCGGCACGGCACCCGCTGCTCCACCTCGCGGTTACTGCGACGCGCGCTGTGCGATGGCCTCGGGCCGACAATGCGCCAGCCGCGGAACGAGTGGCGCCGCGCGCGCACCGAGCTCGAGCGCGGCCTGGCGATCGCCCATCAGGATGGCGACCTGCGCCAGCGTGCAGAGCTGGCCGCCTGTTGTCGCGATCGGCCGCAGGCGGTCGGCGACTTGCTGCAACTGGGCCAGCGTGGCCTTGCCACCGAGCAAGATGTCCAGCTGCGCCTCCAGGAACGGAGCGCTGTCGTGTGCGCCCCGCAGCCCCTCCTCGACTTCGCGCGCCGCTCCGGCGAGATCGCCCTGCATGGTCAGCGCCATGGCGGCGACCAGATAGGCCGCATCGCGCGTACGCGGGCTTTGCTTGGCCGCCGCAAGATGCCGCCGGACCCGCTCGCGGTCGGTGTCGCCGCGGTACGGTGCGCCCAGCCATGCGAGATGCAGATGCGCGTCCTCCTCGGCGAGGTCACGAACATGGGGTTTGCGCGCGGCGTCCAGCGCCAACACAGGAGGCCGTGCAAAGTACAGCATCGGGATGTGCTCACTGCGCAGGAAGGTATTCAATCGGTCCTGCAAGGCCACCCCTCCGAACGCCTCCTTGAAGGCCGCGTGTGGGTCATCAAGAGAAGTCCGGAGCCTTCCAAGATATGCCTGGAATCGCGGCGTCAGGTCCGGCGCTCCGACCGCAAGTAGATCGACGAGCGCCCACGCGAGGGCGTACCTGGGAGCGGTCTCGCTCCAGTCGTGCGTTCTCCAGCTGCCTTCCAGATCCACGATGCTCGCGACCGAAGGCAGGATGTTGGTCGGTATGACCCAGAGCCGCTGACCGTCGAGAACCGAGCTGCGCATACGATTCATTCTCGAATTCGCTGTGATCAGAAACGGTGGGCGCCCGATCGACACGCGCTCGGAGCTGATGAGCATGGTCTCGAAGAACCCGGCGAGTCCCTCGGACAGCCAGGACGGCATGCGCGGAAAGCACTCGTAACTCAGCTGATGAGTCACCTCGTGCAAGAACATCTGTTTCGATTGAGCACCCAGATTGTCGGGAAGGACGATCTGCCCCATATAGTCGTTCAGCCAGGTGACCGTGGCGGAACGGTAAAATCCTAGTGCATCGTTCTTGTTGAACTGGGCAAACTCGTGTGCGGGAAGCACGGTGACGGCAATGGGCTCTCTCTTGGCGGCACAAGGAAGCGCATTGCTGACCAGGATGTCGTACATGTACTGCATCTCGCCGGCGAGCCGCTCGGCGGTCCGGCGGTCGATGTTGGTCCGCAGCTGGATCCGCTCGGTCTCGACGAGGATCCACCCGGAGGCGCGCTGGTGCGCTGGATACGCGCAGCCCAGGACGAGCCCGAGCCACACCACTGCCCATCTGCCAAGCCGTCGTCGCACGGATCGGTGATATCGCAGCGATCGTCGCCGGGACAAGCGCGTTCGTCGGCAAGGCGAACCCGGCGCGCAGCTTCTGCCAAAGAAACGGTTCGAAGCTACGGTGCCGCCGGCGGTCCGTGTAGGCCGTGGCCGTGCATCCAATCGTCCAGCTGGCGGACCTGGTTGGCCTGCGGCTCGCCACCGGCGACGTAGATCGCGCGGGCCTTGCGCAGGAGCGTCCGCGCGCGCGGCCGATCCTTGCCCGACGTCCACAGCGCCTCGCCGATGATCACCGACGCGTTTGCGATCTCGCTCTGCACCTCCGGATGCTTCTCGGCGATCGCCAGCCCGCGCTGGGCCTGCTCGAGCGCCTTCGCGGTGTCGCCCATGCGCAGATAGGCCTCGCCGAGCGACGTGGTCCAGCCGCCGACCTCGCTGTGGTCGGGGCCGTAGTAGCGAATGGCGACCGGAATCGCGGCCTGGAACACGGCGGCTGCCGCGTCGTAGCGGTGAAGCAGCAGATCCATGAGGCCCACGTCGTAGCGCGCGTTCAGGCCATCCTTGCTGTCGACGCCGAGCGCGCGATCGTAGACCGCGACGGCGCGCTCGAACGAGGCGAGTGCCGCCGGGTAGTCGTTGCGGTTGGCGGCCACGGTGCCCTCGAGCACGTACAGCCGCGCGATCCGCGGATGCTCGGACCCGACGGCGTCGACCAGCGCGCGGCGCCCGAGCTCCATCTGGGCCAGGCCATCGGCGATGCGCTCGCTGAGCACGTAGACCTGCGCGAGGTTGATCCGCGCGGTGCTGAGCAGCAGCTCGTCGCGCGGCGTGATCCGCTGCGCCCACTGGACGGCCTCCTCGTACATCGCGATCACACGCGTCGAGGCTTCCTCCGCCGCCGCGATCAGCGCCTCGCTGAACCGCAGCTGGACCTCGAGCCGCGGCGCAGCCCCGATGCGGTCGAGCACCGCGCGCGCCTGGCGCGCCGTCGCGCGCGCGGCATCCAGCTCGCTCCGCTTGACGCGCACCTCGATCAGCTGCGCGAGCGCCTCGAAGCGCAGCCGGTCGTCGTGCGCGACGTCGGCGCGCTCGCTCGCCGCCTCGAGATCCTCGAGCGCATGGTCGCGTCCGAGCTCGAGCTCGAGCCAGCCGGCCTCGTAGAGCGCCCTCGCCTCGCGCGGCGCATAGCCGAGCGTCCGCGCCGTCACCACCGCGCGCTGGGCGCGCTCGAGCGCAGCCGGGTAGTGACCGAGCGCCTTCTCGGCCTCGATCGCATCGAGCTCGCGGCCGAGCGCGTCGGCGCCCGCGCGCTGCACGGCATCGGCGGGCGGCACCGGCAGCTCGCGCAGCGCCGCGACGTCGTCGCAGATCGCCAGCTCGGGCAGCCGGCCCGCCGCCTCGATCGCGTGCTCCACACCGGCGCGGTCGATCGTCGTGAGCGCCGTCGTCAGCGCAGCGAGCTGGGCGCGCCGTCCGTCGAGACAGCGGTCGCGCAGCAACCCGACTTCCTCGGGCTCGCGGTGATCGCGGGCCGCCACGCAGCGATCGCGTGTGCGCGCGCGCCACGCGCCGGCGTACTCCTCGAGCCGCGCGGCGACGCGGTCCCACGTCGAGCGGGCGAGCGGCGAGCCCGTGGCGTCGAAGCTCGCGAGGCCGCGCGCACGCACGGCGTCGTCCCACACGCCCGCGAGCCGCGCGGGCTGCGCGCCGCATGGGTCGGTGGCCGTCGCGTCGTTGCGCATCACCACAAACGTCACCGCCGCGGCGGCCGCGGCTCCGAGCCCGACCGCCACCGCGCCCACGATGCGCCGTCGACGCAGCGGGGTCTGCTCGAGCGCGTCGAGCAGCGCGGTCATCGACGGCCAGCGCGCCGCGGGGTCGGGCGCGAGCCCGCGCGCGAGGATGCGGCGCAGCCAGGCCGGCGAGCGCCGCGGTGACGCCTCG
>DATIPJ010000313.1:0-2985 GCA_035472155.1 Kofleriaceae bacterium | reverse complement strand
GCCAGGCGAAAGGCGACCACATACGTAACCTGATCAGCATTGACCAGGGCGCGAGCCCCTCGACCATGATCTGCATGCCGAGGAACTTCATGTCCCAGCGGCTGTCCTTGAGGATCATGTCGAGCAGCGTCTTGAGGTGCGGGCTGATCGGATATCCGATGCCGACCTTGGTGTGGACGTAGCGGTTGTACACGTCGACGTGGCGCGCCTCATCGACGACCTGGCTCGCCGCGTACAGCTTGCTATCGATGTTGTCGACCGAGTCGACCAGCTGCGCGGTGGCCAGCAGCGCACCCTGCTCGCCGTGCATGAACTGCGACATCGTCCACGCGAAGGTCTCGATGTTGATTTCGTTGCGCTCCTTCGGGGTCATGCGCTGGTAGATGTCGGAGCCGAACAGCGGCATCAGCTCCTCGGGCCCCTGTGGCCGCGACAGATCGACATCGGTCTTCCAGGGCAGAACGTCGTCGGAGATCCATTGCGCGCGAACCGCCTTGTCGTAGAGGTCGCGCAGCTTCTGGCGGGTCTCCTGGTAGCCCCAGGTGTACGTCACGTCGAGCAAGGATTCGATCGTCTCGATCGACGGAGCACTGTGCGTCGCGGCGGCGGCGGATTCCATCGGGCCCTCCAGCTGAAAACTGAAACTTGTTTCATTTTGGAGTAGCCCCGGCCACCGCGTCAAGCGCATTGTTCGGCGATGGCATCCCGCGTCCGTTCGCCGCACGCCCGCGTCGACGGCCCCGACGGGCTCCCGGGAGTTCTGCGCGCGGTGAGCGAGCCGGACTTTCGCCAGGATCGCTCGCGCCGCAGCTACCTGGCGCTGATCGAGGCCGCGACCGCGCTGTTCGGGTCGCAAGGTTACGATGGGGTTGGAACTCCGGAGATCGCTCAGCGCGCCGGGGTCGCGGTCGGTACGTTCTATCGCTACTTCGACGACAAGCACGAGATCTATCTCGAGGTCGCCCGGCGCACGATGGCCGCCGCCTACGCCGGCACGATCGCCAACCTCGGCCCCGAGCGGTTCCTGGGCCGCGCGCGCCACGAGACGATCAGCGAGACGATCGCGATCCTGTTCGACCACGTGATGTCGCAGCCCGAGCTCACGCGCAGCATCCGCGAGATGTCGCTGCGCGACGCCAAGGTCGCCGAGCTATCGCGCGCCTTCGAGCAGGTCTCGGTCGCGCGCATCGCGGCGCTGATCACCGCCATCGTCGGCCGCGACGTCATCCCCGATCCCGAGGCCACCGCCTGGGTGCTCCACGGCGCCGCGATGGAGACCGCCTACGGCCTCGCCGGCCACCGCGGCCCGCCCACGATCGGCGCCGACCGCGCGCGCCGGGCCCTCACCGAGTTCATCGAGCGCGTGCTCGCCCCGGCGCAACCGGAATAGCCGCGTCGCCGGCGTTGCGCCACCGCCTCGCAGCGTCGATGAACGCGTCGAGCGCCCAGCGCCGATTTCCAAGAGCACGATGGCGATGCTCGCCAACGCGTTGTTGCGCACCCAGGGGCAAGAACCAGCGGCTCGTCGCAGCTACGCGGTGACCTTGAGCACTACGTCGATCACCGCGTCGGCGGCGCGCTTCTCGTCGCGCCCGTCGGAGCGCATCGCATGGAACACGCAGGCCGCCACGCGACCTGCCGACGTGGCGAAGTCGACCGGGATGATGTACGAGGCGCGCTCGCCGGCCCACACCGTCAGGCACGTGTGATCGACCGCCTCGCGGATCCAGAAGCTGGGCTCGTCCTCGTCGGTCTGCCAGGCGTGCAGCTCGCGCGAGAAGTCGAGCGAGCTGCGCACGACTTCCACGTTCTCGCGCGTCGGCTGCGCCAGCCAGCGCTCGACCGCCGCCACCATGCTCATGACGTACGCGCGCGGGGCTCGCGCTCCTTCGTGAGGATAGTCGCCGGTCACGAGCGCGCACGCATCGAGCGATGTGCGCACCGCGAGCCGGTGATCGTGGCTGACGGCCAATCGCGTCCATTCGACGAGCCCGGCCCCGATCGGCTCGGTGGCCCCGGCCCACTCGTGAATGCGAGGCTCGCCGATCGCGCGCAGGTTCGCCAGGTCGGAGCGTTCGGTCATCGTTTGACCGGAATTATTCACCACGAAAGGCGGCCGGACCAAGCGACCTATCGTCAGACGGATCAGACATCCATGTAGCAGCCCTCGGCTGCGGCAATCACCGGCACGCGGGTCCCGGCCGCCGTGCGCTCCACCACCAGGTCGATCATGTCGTCGGTGGCGTCGGGGCTGTGGTGGAACAGCGCGAGCTTCTTCGCGCCTGCGCGCTCGGCCACCACCACTCCCGCGCGCGCGGGTGAATGACCCCAGCCCTTGCGCAGGTTGTAGTCGTGATCGGAATGCATCGCATCGTGGATCAGTAGATCGGCCTCATGCGCGAGCGCGAGGGCCTGCGGCAGGGGCTCATCGATACTCGGATACTCGACGTCCGACAGAAACGTCACGGTCTTGTCGTCGGCCGTGATCCGGTACGCCGTCGTCAGCATCGAGCCGTGCGGCACCGCCGCAGTCGCCACCTCGAACCCGGGCAGCGCCAGCGTCTCGCCGGGCGTGATGGTCTCGATCGACACGCCTGCGGCGAGGTTCTCGAGCCCGTTGAGCGGGCTGTAATGCGGCGCGAGCTGGTTCTGCAGCGTCGCCTCGAGCGAGATCCCGAGCTCGATCGCCACCGACGACGCGCTCCGCATCAGCGGCGGCGCGCCGAGGATCCGGATCTGATTGCCCTTGATGAAGAACGGCGTGAAGAACGGCAGTCCCTGGATGTGGTCGAGGTGCGTGTGCGAGAGCAGGATCGGCAGCGTGCCCTTGCCCTTGCCGAACTCGCTCCCCACCAGCTGCTTCGCCAGCTCGGTCGCGCCCGTCCCGAGGTCGATCAGCAGCCGCTGCTTCGCGTCGTTGATCAGCTCGACCGACGTCGTGTTCCCGCCATAGCGGAGGAACTCGCGCCCCGACATCGCGAACGA
>DATIPJ010000312.1:0-6101 GCA_035472155.1 Kofleriaceae bacterium | reverse complement strand
TCGACGACATCACGAACGCATCCAGCGCATTCAGCACGTCGGGCACATCGCCCCGGGCGCCGAGCAGGTGGACGTGCGCTCCGATCTTGAGCTCGGCGACCAGCTCCTTGAGCGAGCCCATCAGCGGGCCGTCGCCGGCGAGGATCAGGCGGTGCTGCGGCCCCAGCAACGGCGCCGCCGCGCGCAGGAGCAGCGCGTGGTTCTTCTCGGGGGCGACGCGGCCCACCGTGCCGAACACCCAGGAGCCGGCGTCGATGCCGAGCTCGCGCCGCACGCGCTCCCGGGCGGTCGGTTCGGGGTGGAAGCGACCGAGCTCGATGCCGTTCGTGATCACCATCAGCTTGCGCTCGTCGACCTCGTTGCGCTTGCGCGCAAACGCTGCGGTCTCCGGCGACACCGCCACGAAGGCGTGCACGCAGCGGCCCGACAGCTTGGCCAGCGCGAGGCGCTTGCCGCCGCGCGGGTTGTTGCCGCGCTTGGTGTGCACCACGGGCGTACCCGCGAGCCGCCCCGCAGGCGCGCCGTAGATCAGCGCCATGCGGTTGTGGGTGTGGGTCAGCTCGACCTTGTGGGTGCGCAGCCACCACGCGAGCCGACCGACCAGCAGCGGATCGACGCCCGGCTTGGGCCGCGCGACGCGGGCGACCTCGATGCCGGCGGCGCGGAACTCGGCCGCGAGCGGCCCGTCGGGCGGCGGCGCCAGCGACACGGCGGTGACCTTCCAGCCGGCGCGCAGCTGCGAGACCGCGAGGTCGTACGCCACGCGCTCCTGCCCACCCATGCCGAACGACGACAGGATATGCGCGACGTGCCCACTCATGATGCTCCGGTTATGGCTCGACGACAGGGAAGCCCTCGGCGTCGCCCTGGTCGACGCGCAAGCCGCGTCCGGGCATCCGGCGCCGGTCGGGCTCGAGGTTGTTGTAGGTCGCGGTGACGCCGACCAGGACGACGTGGGCCAGGGTGGCCCCGACCTCGCCGGACTGATCGAACTGATAGGCGATGCTGTAGCGCGCGGTCGCGATGAGGCCCTTGGTGATCGCGGTCGTGAAGCCGACGTCGCCCTGCAGCGCGTTGCCCTCGCCGGTCGCCACCACCGACGACACCTCGCCGAGCGGCTCGTTGTGCAGCAGGCCGCCCGAGAAGCTCAGCACGCGCAGCTTCTCGGGATCGATCGTGATCACGCCGCGCGCGGTGAGCTGATCGGCGAGCGAGATCGAGCCGACCTGTAGATTCGTGTCGGTCCCGTGGGTGAACGCGACCGCCGCGACCACGTTGCCGATGGTGTAGTTGACGTTCGCGCTGCCGCTGGGCAGGAATGCCAGGGGCTTCGAGCCCGTGTCGGTATAGACCTGCTCGACGCCCGCAGACACCGCCGCGTTCCACCGCCACGTCAAGTCGCGGTTCCAGCGCGCGAGCAGCGCGTTCTGGTACGCCTTGTAGGGCCGCGCGTTCTTGGCGATCGGGCGCAGCCAGTCCACGCCGGTGCGCAGCTCGAGGCCCCCGGTATCGCGCACCCACACGTGCTCGAGCGCCAGCGACCCGTTGACCGACGAGGAATGCTGCGAGAAATCGTCCTGCTGCGCGCTGCCGTTGCCGCGCAGGCTCTCGATCAGGTTCCACTGCCGCCCCACCTCCCACGCCAGCGACTGCGCGAGCGATGCCGACAACAGGCTCGGGTTGCCCGGCGCGCGCACCTCGGGATTGCCGAGCTCGGCCCGCTTCTGGCTCTGCAGGAACGCCGTGCCGCCCTGCGCGAACGCAGCGGTCAGGGTCAGCGTCGTGAACGGCGACAGCTGCGCGGCGAGCGCGACGTCGGCCGAGTTCGAGTAGCCGAACGACTGGCGATCGCTATCGGCGGCGGCCGCGCCCTCCATCGGCGGGGTGTCCGTCGGCGTGTCCGTCCCCCTCGTCGAGCTCGAGCTCGTATCGGCGAGCCGCAGGTTCGCGGCGAAGCGATAGCCGATGCGCCAGCTCACGCGCGGCGAGCCGGTCTGCAGCGACACACCGGGGCTGATCTCGGTGAACAGCCCCGCGATCGACGAGTCGCGGATGTCGCGCTGCTCGGCATTCGCATCGCCCGTGAACACCGGCCGTGTCGTCTGGTTGTAGCCGACGTTGAGCGCACCGTCGGCCTGAAACACCACGCGCTGCGCCACCGCCGGCCGCGCGAGCGCACCGACCGTCACCACCGCGAGCGCGACCACCATCGCCCCACGCACTGCACCCCAGGCACCCCAGGCACCCCAGGCACCCCAGGAACCCCTCATCGAGACGCGCATGGCCCGAGCCTACCAGAGCACCCGGATCACGGGACCCAGATCGTGTCGCCTGGCATGACGATGATGTTCATGTCGGGCCGCTTGCCCGACGCCAGCGACTCGTAGTCGAGCGGGATGTGCCGGACCTGCCCCGACTTACCATCCTTGCGTGTGAGCGTGATCTCGTTGCGCTTGGCAAATCGCGAGAGCCCGCCGGCGAGAGCGAGCGCATCGGACACGGTCAGGAACTGGTCCGATGAGAACACCCCGGCCTTGGAGACCTCGCCCTGGATGGTGAACCGATAGCTCCGCCACGCCTTGACCGCGACCGTCACCTCGGTGCCCTGCATCTTCACGTAGGCCTGCAGCTGGTTCTTGATCCGGTTCTTCAGCGACGTCGGGGTCTCGCCCGCCGCCTTCAGATCGCCGACCAGCGGCATCGTGATCGTGCCGTCGGGCCGGATCGTGGCCTCGACGCTGAGGTTGGGATTCTCCCAGACATTGATCCCGATGACGTCGCCCACGCCCAGCACCAGCTCCTTGTTCCGCGGGTCGGGCTCCTTGGCGTAGTCGTAGGTGGGGATCTTCGGCGGACAGCCCGCTGCAAGCACGAGCACCAGCGCGGCGACCAGTCGCCCAATTCGGAGGTCTTCAATGACTGCACGCATCTCCGCGGCAGTTTCACCCGGAGAACGCGTTATAGCCAGTCCGAGGATGTCGTGATCGCGCCGCCCAGCTGCATGACCGAAAGCTTGCCGCACTGATCGTACACCTGCGTGGTGGCCGCGACCGTCTGGCAATCCGGTGACGCGATGGCCACCCCGTTGATCGCCGCCTGAAAGAACATGGTGACCGAGTCGCAGGTACCATCGGGTTTGCACTGCACGACGAGCGTGTTCCAGGTCGTCACCTGCCCGGCCATCGTGCGATCTCCCGCGAGCGGAGCCCACTTCACCGCCACCACGTTGGCGTCGACGGCATAGCTCTCGATCGGCATCCAGGTTCCGTTTGCCGTCGGCAGCGTTGCCTCCTGGAGGCGGTACAGGGTGAACGTGACCACGCTGCCCGACGTCGTCGCCAGGATCTGTGTCCGCGCCTTGGAGCCGAGCGCCACCACCACATCGGCCCGCACCGGACCGAGCGCTACCGCTCGCCGACTTCCCTCGCGGACCAGGTCACCGATCCGGTTCGCGACGTCGATCGGTCGCACCCGTGGTCGCATGTAGACGATCGCCATGGTGACCAGCACGCCGATGATCGTCACCACGACCATGAGCTCGGTCAGGGTAAAGCCGCCCTGCCGGCCCTGCCGGCGCTTCACCGTCCGACACCCAGATTGCGGAGGTCGACCGTGAACGTGGTGAAGCGATAGATGCGCGAGCCGGTGAGCGCCGGATCGCCGGCCGCCGGCAGCGCGACCGAGGCGTGGTTGCCGACCGTGTTGTTGTTGGGCGCCGTTGCATCCGTCAGGTTCGGCGTCGCCGCGGTCGCGATGCCCTCGACGGGGCGATCGGTGCGCGCGACCAGGCTGATCGACATCTGGAGCAGGCCCTCGCTGCCGGTGAGCGGGCTCGTCAGACCGGTGAGCGTGGTCTGCGTCGCGTCGGAGTACCAGTCGCGCTGGGGATCGAGGTCGGGGTCGGGCGTATCGGTCGGTGACCAGGCGGTGTGATAGACCTGCAGCGCGGTCTGGATGTCCGTGAACCCGTACGCCAGGTCGGTCCAGCCGTCGGCCGCGGTGCCGATCAGCCCGCCGGTCTGCGACAGCTGGAGCGGGCCCTTGGCCGCGAGCAGCGCGGTCGAGGTGTCGATCCGGTACGCCCTCGCGATGAACTTGTAGACCATCGTCGGGCTCGACAGCGCCATCGTGCAGTGGCCCTCGCCGGGCCGCCCCCAGGGTGCGGTGGTATCGAACGTGAGTCGCGCGGGGGTCGCCGTGACCGCCGTGACCTTGAGGACGCAGGCCTCGTAGGTCGCGAGGTTGGCGTCGACCCCGGGGTTGACGCCCGCGGTCGTGGTGTCGACGCGCGACACGACGACGAGGTCTCCGGCCGCGAAGCCGGTGGCCGCGTCGACGTTGATCGTCGGCATCGTCCCGCCGGTCACCGCGGCCTGGGTCGTCGGGTCGGCGTAGTAGAAAAATAGCTGGTCGGGGCCCATGCCGGTCAGGTTGTCGATCACGCGGACCGGCAAGCGCGCGGTGGGCGGTGTGCCGGTGTCGGCGGCATAGCGAAAGCCCTGCGACAGCTCGAGACCGGCCTGCTTGGCGTCGAGCTCGATCGTCGCGCGCGCGGCGGCGAGCACCTGCTGTACGCCCGCGATCTGCTGCTGGCCGCGATACGCCATCGACATCCGGTTGAAGATCGCCAGGATCATGCCGACGAGCAGCGAGCTCACCACGAGCGCGACCATCAGCTCGATCAGCGTGAAGCCGCGCTCGGAGCGCTCGGGTCGGGTCATAGCGCCTCTTCGACCGTGCGGATGACCTCGAGCGCGAGCGAGTGGTCGAGCTGGCCGCCGTTGGCGCCGGCCGTGCCGCCATCCTCGGTCCACGAGGTCACCACGCGGATCTTCCAGAGATTGGACGACGCGCCGGTGAGCGCGGTGACCGACCGCTGCACCGTGAACGTCATGGCGGCGCGCCCGCTGACCGTGATCACCGGCGCGGTCACCGGCGGCACGCTCGTCGAGACGCCGGTCAGCGTGGTCATCATGCTGGTCGCGCCCTGCGCGCGCAGGCCCTCCAGGATGCCGGCGCCGATCTGCTGCGCCTCGGCCGAGCGGCTCGCACCGTCGTTGCCGCGCGCGACGCTGAGGTGCAGCGACAGAAGGCCGATCAGGCCGATCGTCGTCACGCTGAGCGTGATCAGGAGCTCGAGCAGGGTGAACCCCCGCGGGGAGCCGGTCCGGTCGACGCGCCGCCTCATAGCACCACTCGCCACCCCATCAAGGTGAACGGCGAGGTGATGCCGACCTGGCTCCCGCCGCTGGCCTGGTCGCCTGCGCCCATGCCCTGCTTGACGCCCGCGCTGGTGTCGCCGCCGGCGCTCGACGCCCGGGGCGTGCCGATGCGCGCGACATCGCCCGAGATCGTGGCGAAGTAGATCGCGCCAGCGTCTCCGAACAAGCTGCCCATGACGGCCGAGTTTACCCCGAGGTTGAAGTCCGTCGTAAAGTTCGTGCCGGTTCCGGCCGTGAGCTGCACCCCGGAAACCGTGGAGCTGCCTGAATCACAGGAGTTGGTGCCGATCGCCGGATCGACCGTCTTGGTGAAGATCACCTGCTGCGGCGTGACCACCACGCCGCCGTAGAACTTCTCACACGCGCCCAGCGTGCAGGTGCCCAGCGCCTTGGAGCGGATCGCGCCGGTGTCGGCGTAGACCGCGTAGAACGCATTGGCCGAGGTCGCCGGCACGCTCTCGAGCCCGCCGGTGCCGAACAACAGGACCATGCGGGTCGTGGCGTCGGTGCGCGCGGCGATCGTGCCGCCGATCGTGCGGTCCGAGCCCAGTCCGCCCGAGGTGAGCTTGGTCGAGAACAGCGCGTACTCGGTCTTGCCGTCGGGGGTCGTCGTCGCGGCGATGCTGCCCATGCCGGTGTTCGACAGGTAGGCGCCCGCGAGGTCGACGGCGGGGTTGACCTTGTACACGTAGCCGCACTTGTCCCCGAACACGATCCGATCGATGAAGCCGTCGAGCGTGGGGCTGCCGGGCTCGCCGGTGTCGTCGGTCTCGAACGAGCTGATGTCGGTCGTGACCGGGCACTTGGTCTGGAACTTCCACATCAGCGTGCCGGTGAACGCGTCGTACGCCGAGATGATGCGGCCCTTCTGGCCGGTCG
>DATIPJ010000311.1:0-2410 GCA_035472155.1 Kofleriaceae bacterium | reverse complement strand
TGTCGATGCCCGGCATGGACGGCCTCGAGCTGATGACCCACATCGTGCAGCGCGACGCCACGCTGCCGGTGATCCTGCTCACCGCCCACGGCAGCGAGCGGGTCGCCGTCGCGGCGATGAAGCAAGGCGCCTACGACTACCTCAAGAAGCCGTTCGACATCGACGAGGTCGCCGTGGTCATCGAGCGCGCGCTCGAGGCCCGCCGGCTCCGGATCGACAACCGTCGGCTGTCGGCCGAGCAGACCCTGGGCCGCCGCATCATCGGCGCGAGCCGGCCGATGCGCCGCCTGCTCGAGGCCACCACGCGGGTCGCCAGCCGCGACGTCACCGTGCTCGTGCGCGGCGAGACCGGCACCGGCAAGGAGTTCGTCGCCGAGCTGCTCCACGCGCAGTCGTCGCGCAGCAAGAACCCGCTCGTCCGCTTCAACTGCGCCGCCCTGCCCGCCGACCTCGCCGACGCCGAGCTGTTCGGCCATGTGCGCGGCGCGTTCACCGGTGCGACCGCAGGCCGCCCGGGGTTCTTCGCGCAGGCCAACGGCGGGACGCTCATCCTCGACGAGATCGGCGAGCTGCCGCTCGCGGTCCAGGCCAAGCTCCTGCGCGTCCTCCAGGAGGGCGAGATCCAGCCGGTCGGCTCGGGCCGGATCGACAAGGTCGACGTCCGCGTCGTCGCGTCGACCAACCGCGACCTCGCGACCGAGGCCAAGAGCGGCGTGTTCCGCGAGGACCTCTACTACCGGCTCGCGGTCGTCGAGCTCGTCGTGCCGCCGCTGCGCGACCGCAAGGATGACATCCCCGCCCTCGCCGCCGAGTTCGCGCGGCGCTACGGCGACCGGTTCGGCCTGGGCACCATCACCCTCGAGCCGACGCTGATCGACGCGCTGGTCAAGGCCGACTGGCCGGGCAACGTGCGCCAGCTCGAGAACACGATCGCGCGGCTGGCCGCGCTCTCGGCGGGCGGCGTGATCGGCCTGGCCGACTACCAGTCCGCGAACGGCGAGGCGCCCACGTCGCCCTCGGCCCCGCCGGTCGACGCCCACGACGCAGGCGACGAGCACTCCAACGGCGTGGTTCCCGATGCGCGCAACGGCCCGTCGCTCAAGGAGCAGGTCGAGGCCTTCGAGCGCGGCCTGGTCGCGCGCGCCCTCGACAGCACCGGCGGCAACCAGTCCGAGGCCGCGCGCCGGCTGGGCGTGTCGCGCGTGACCCTGATCGACAAGATGAAGAAGTACGGGCTCAACCAGAAGCACTGAGCCGATCGAGCCCATCGCCGCTCATCGGCGCACCTCGGGCGATCGACGGCGCCGTTCGCTTGCGGCCCCGCGGTACCGCCTGCTACGCCCGGGTCATGGAATCGATCGTCCACGTGTGCAACGGCGACAGCACCGCTGATTCGCTCTCGCTCGCCGACCTGCCGGGCGAGATCCGGGTGTGGGCCGATGCCCTCGACCAGGGCCCCGTGCTGCCGGTGTCCGACGCGGAGCACTGGAAGCGGCGCGGCGAGTTCTGGAGCTCGCGCGGGCTCCGCGAGGCCGACGGCAGGCTGGCCGCCTACGACCATGGCGTCGACGAGGCGGCCGGCGCCGAGGAGCTCATCCTGTGGTTCGAGCACGATCTGTTCGATCAGCTCGCGCTGATCCGCCTGCTCGCCCGGCTCGCGCGCCGCGGCCTGCCGGCGCAGCTGACGATCGTCTCGATCGATCGCCATCCGGAGGTGCCCAACTTCCTCGGCCTGGGGCAGCTCAAGCCCGAGCAGCTGGCAGAGCTGTGGCCGCGGCGCACGCCGCTCTCGCGCGACGCGATCGACGAGGCGATCACGGCCTGGATCGCGGTGACCTCCCCCGATCCGCGCGCGCTGCCGTTCCTCACCAAGCGGATCAAGGCGATGCCGTTCCTCGCCGGGGCCCTCGAGCGCCAGCTCGAGGAGTTCCCCGATCCGACGAGCGGCATGTCGCGCACCGAGCGCCAGACCCTGGCGGCGGTCGCGCGTGGCGAGGCGACCGCGAGCGCGCTCATGAAGGCCTCGCAGGCGATCGATCCGCGCTATCCGATCACCGATCAGCTGCTGTTCTGGACGCTGCAGGTGCTCGGCCGCTGTGGCTTCGTCGAGGGCGCCCCGGAAGGCGCGGCGTCCGCCGAGGCGCTCGCCAAGGTCAACGTCGCGGTCACCGCGCGCGGCCGCGAGGCGCTCGCCGGCGCGATCGATCGCGTGAGTGCGTGCGGCATCGACGAGTGGCGCGGCGGCGTGCACCTCACCGGCAAGGGCCCGGTCTGGCGCTGGGACGGCGCGCAGCGCAGGCTCGTCGAGCGCTAGCGCAGTCGCTCCTAGTTGAGGCAGGTCTTCGCGGTGACGTTGTCCAGCGACGGATCGAAGTAGTACCCGACGGCCATGCACATCTCGTTGGTCGCC
>DATIPJ010000310.1:0-5531 GCA_035472155.1 Kofleriaceae bacterium | reverse complement strand
TCAACCAGGCCGTCACGCTGACCGCGGCGGCATCGCCCGGCTCGACCTTCACCGGCTGGTCGGGCGGCGGCTGCACCGGTATGGCTCCCTGCACGACCACGATCACCGCAGCGACCGCCGTCACCGCGACGTTCACGCTCCGACGCTTCACGCTGACGGTGACGCGCGCGGGCAACGGCACGGGGACGGTGACGTCGAACCCGGCGGGGATCAACTGCGGCACCACGTGCGCGGCACCCTTCAACTTCAACCAGGCCGTCACGCTGACCGCGGCGACATCGGCCGACTCGACGTTCACGGGGTGGTCAGGCGGCGGCTGCACCGGCACGGCTCCCTGCACGACCACGATCACCGCGGCGACCGCCGTCACCGCGACGTTCACGCTCCAGCGGTTCACGCTGACCGTGACGCAGGACGGCCCCGGCTCTGGCTCGATGACCTCGAGCCCGGCGGGGATCAACTGCGGCACTACATGCTCGGCAATGTTCAACTTCAATCAGGTCGTCACGCTGACCGCCAGTGCATCGCCCGGCTCGACCTTCACGGGCTGGTCGGGCGGCGGCTGCAGCGGCACGGGTACCTGCACGACCACGATCAGGGCAGCGACCACCGTGAACGCGACGTTCGAGGAGGTGCGTACCCTGACTGTCATCCTCAGGTCGGAGCGTTTTGGCAACGGTACGGTGACGTCGAGCCCGGCTGGCATCAACTGCGGCGACACCTGCGACTTCGATTTTGACTTCGGCCAGGTCGTCACGTTGACCGCCACACCGGAACCAGGCTCGACTGTCAGGTGGTCGGGCGGCGGGTGCGCACCGTTCGAGAGCACGTGCACGGTCACCACGACCTCGGACTTCGAGGTGACCGCGACCTTCGTTGGGAATTGCTCAGACTGCGCTCGTTGACCTGGACGCGGTGATCGAATCGCGGAGGCTCGTCGACGACAGGCTCGGGGCCGCCGACCTCGTCGGTCACGACACGCACGTTGGCTCGATCACCGCCGGCACAGCGACGGCCGGATCTGTACCGGCGCACACCTCATTTCTCCGACGCCCATCGTTGTCACGCGCTCCCGCTGCTGGTTCGAGCACCGTCGACGGCGAATCGCGCTAATTCGTTGGCGCTTCTTGACACTCGTTTTGTCGTGGACGGATCATGCGCTCCACTTATCACCCCGGAGGGGGCATGCGCACAGTCCGCAATGAGCTCATCAGGATCCGCTGTGTGCTCACCGCTTTGTCGCTCCTCGCGCTCGCGCAGGTTCGTCCGGCGAGAGCGTTCAACTACGTCACCGACGCAACCGGCACCTGGTGGGGCATTCAGGACGCCGCCCCTCCGCGCGTCGACACCGGCAGCATCCGTGCGACACAAACCGGGCCAGGCGATTGCCTGTTCAATAGCTGTGTCACTCCGCCTTACAGCACCTCGATCAACGGATTCGCGGGAATCAAGGTTCTCGTGCAGACGACGCCGTCGCCGCGGATGAACGGCGAGATCATGCGCGGCTACGGCCTGGCTTTCGACGGCGTCAACCGATTCACGACGACACGGTCGATCGACCTTGGTGGCATCACGATTTCGCGGTCGGTGTACATCAACAGGAGCGCGAACTGGGGCCGCTGGCTCGACAGCTTCACCAACACGACGAGAGCGCCGATCACGATCAAGGTCGCATTCGGTGGTCAATCGGGGATCGGAACCATTAGCGGTGCGGCGCCGGCAAGCTCGAGCGCGATCGTGAATACGTCGAGTGGAGATGCCATCGTGACGGCAGCGGACTCGTGGGTGGAGGTCGCAACGCCCCTGTCGGGATCGACGCCGGTGGGCGGTCCGCAGGTGACGGTGCTCGGGACGCCCACGTCTCCGGCCGAACCATTCAACGGCGCGCTGACGTTTGCCGGCAACTGGCTGTTCGACACGTTCAACAACCCGCTGTCGTACAGCGGGCATGAAGCGAACTTCCAGGCCTACGTGAACACGATCACGCTGCAGCCGGGGAGGACGCGATCGCTCCTGCACTTCGTGGTCCTTGGTCAGATGGTCACCGATACATCGTCGGCCGGCGTTCGCGCGGCGGTTGAAGCCACGGCCAGCAGCCTTGCCAGCGCTCCCGAGATCCGCGATCTGACGCGCGCCGAGGTCTGCTCGATCGAAAATTTCAAGGTCGCCGCCCTGACGGCAAGCGGTTTCGACGTCGCCGCGTGCACGAAGAGCCACGTGAACGACCTCAAGGTTGCGCAGCCGCCCGTGCCGGCAGCGCAAAGGCTAACGACGAGCGTGAAGTACGACGTCGTCGGAAAGACGATCGGCCAGCTTCGCGCCGATATGGAAGCCGGTACCACGACTTCGCGGGAGATCACCGAAGCGTATCTCGATCGCATCGAGGCCTATGACAAGGGGCAGTTCGGGTTCAACGCCTTCGAAATCGTGGCCCGGCATGCAATCCGGCAGGCAACGGCCGCCGACGTTGCCCGAAGGAAGGGCGCCACCGGCCCGCTCCTTGGAATCCCGATCGCCGTCAAGAATCTGTACGACACATTCGACATGCCGACGACCAACGGCAGCATGACCTTTGCGGGATTTCGTCCGGCGCGAGACGCGTTCCAGGTCGCGCGGCTGCGCGCCGCCGGCGCTGTGATCATCGGCAAGACGGCACTCGAGGAATACGCGACCTACGGCGGCTACTCCAACGATGCGTGGGGACAGGTGTGGAATGTGTTCAATCCTTCGAAATCGGCCATTGCGTCGAGCGGTGGTTCGGGCAGCGCACTCGCGGCCAACCTTGCGGCAGGAGCGATGGGATCGCAGACCGGTGATTCGCTGTACGGGCCGTCGAGTGGCGCAAGCCTGGTGACGCTGCGCGGGACCGACGGCCTCGAGAGTGGCACCGGCGTCATGCCGCTCGTCTATCTCACCGACTTCGGCGGCGTCATGGCGCGCTCTGTCTCCGATCTCACCGATATGTTGAACGTCGTCGTCGCCGTCGATCCCGACGATCCCGAAACGTCGGCGCCCGGCCGCCAGACTCCCGCGGACTGGCGATCGGTGCTGGATCCCGCCGCGCTGCGCGGAAAACGCATCGGCTACGTCCCGTCTGCGTGGGTAGATCCGTTTGGGACGACGAACACGACCGATGCCGAGAAGGCTGCACTGCAATTCATCGTGGAGGCCGGCGCGACGATCGTCGAGATGGGCGTGACGGTGGGTGGCACCGATACCCCGCCGGCACCGCCGGCGCCAGCCGGCAACATCCGCGATCAAGGCTGGTGGCATTACATCGACACTCACCCGGAGCTGGCCGAGCAGGGGTTCCGGATCTCCACGCCGGTGCACGTGAACTGCTCGCAGAAGAAAGTAGCGTTCGTGCGGCCGGATCCGAGCTCCTGCTCGGCGACACCCCCGCCGCGGATGTCAGACGCCGAAGTGCAGGTGTTCCGCGACTACCGGCGAGGGCGTCAGGCGACGGCGAAGACATGGATGGACACCGCGGGCGCCGATCATCTCGGCGTCGACGCGGTGGTCTATCCGGGACTCCTGAGCGACATCAGCCTGAACGACGGCGGCGGCAGCAAGGGAAGTTTCGGCCGACGCGATACGCCGAGTGCGGCCAACGGAATCCCGACAGTCGCTTTCCCCGCCGGATACAACAACCACGGCCAGCCGATCAACATCCAGTTGATGGGGCGCGCGTGGGATGATGGCAAGCTCGTGGGGATGGCCTTTGCGTTCGAGAAAGTCGCGAACGCGGCGGGACGCGGCCACGTCGAAGCCACCACTGCGCCGCCGCTGCCGCACGACCGTCGGAAGGAGTAGCGCCGAGCCTGCGACACGACGGCAGGACTGCTGTGTGGCCGAGAGCCGTCACCGTATTCGGAGGGGCAGCCCGAGGTGCCACGTCGTGACACGAGCCCACCGACGAGTTGCGTTTCCCCGACGACCACGCATAGTGAGGGCGTGGGCGACGCTGCTTGCTTGCTGGTCACGGGCGCGGGGGGATTCGCCGGCGGCCATCTGGTGTCTCAGGCGGCGGCGGCGGGGCATCGGATCGTCGCGCTGCTGCACCGCCCCGAGTCCTCGCCGAACCGTGATCGCGTCGCCACGCTCGATGCGCAGCGGCGGCGCCTGTTCGCCAACGCGCCTCGAGGTGCAGCGCTGACCGTGGTCGCCGGCTCGCTCACCGATCGCGGCTTCGTGCGCGACTTGCTCGCGCGCGAGGCGATCGACGCGATCGCCCACCTCGCCGGCCGGACGAACACGCGAAGCGCGGAGCTCGATCGCGCGGGAACCGTCAGCGCCAATGTCGAGGCGACGCAGGTCCTCGCCGAGGAGGCAGCGCGCTCGACCGCCGTTCGCGCGCGTCCGCTGCGGTTCGTGTTCGCGAGCACGTCGCGCGTGTTCGCCGGCCTGCCCGCGCCGCCGGATCGCGCGGACAGCGAGAAGGCACCGATCGGCGCGTACGCACACAGCAAGCTCGAGGCCGAGGCGGCGATCGAGCATCTCGCGGGGCTCGACACGGCGATCGCGTATGCGCCCAACCTGCTCGGGCCGGGCGGCGAGGGTACTGTGATCCCGACGTGGATCGAGCGCGCGCTCGCCGGCGAGTCGATCGAGGTGTGGGGCGACGGCACGGCGCTGCTCGAGTTTCTGCCCGTCGGCGCGTTCGCCGACGCGATCCTCGGGTTGCTGCGGGACGCGCCGGGCGAACGGCTGCGACGCGTGCTCCTGCGCGGCTCGATCCGGGTCTCGCTCGCGGAGCTCGCGGCTGCGGTGTGCGAGTCGCTGGCGCGGCTCGCGCCGTTCGACGAGTCAGGACCGCCGGTGACGCGCGCGTGGGCGCAACTGGTGCGTTTCGCGTGACGACCGCGCTGGACGACGCGCTCGACGATATCGTCGCGTTCGCCCTGGGGCGGCGACGAGCGGCGCGGCCGCTTGCCGCGCCCGGCGAGCGCGTGGGCATCGGCGTGATCGGCGTGGGGCGATGGGGCGAGATCCTCGCACGCACCTTCTCGGGGCTGCGCGAGGTCGAGGTTGCGGCGCTGACCGTGCGCGACGCCGCGCGCCGCGCCGAGCTGCAGGCCGGTTTTCCGGGCGCGGCGCTGTTCGGCGATGCCGAGGCGCTGCTGTCGTCGCCCGCCGTGGATGCGGTCGTGATCGCCACCCCGCAGGACAGCCACCATGCCCTCGCGCGGCGCGCGCTCGAGCGAGGAAAGCACGTGCTCGTGGAGAAACCATTCACCCGGACGGCCGCGCAGGCCGACGAGCTGATCGCGCTCGCGACGGCGGCGAACCGGATCCTGATGGTCGATCACACGTGGCTGTTCGAGGAGGGCGCTCGTCGCTTGCGGGCGCTGATCGCCGGCGGTGAGCATGGCACGGTCGTTCGCTACCGCGGCCGGATCGCTCGCCCGCTGGCGTCGGGCGGCGGTGGCGCGCTCGCCGCGCTCGGCGTCCACCACGTCGCGCTGCTGGCCGCGCTCGCCGGAGAGGCACCCGTGCGGGTGCGCGCGGAAGCGGTGCTCGATGGCGACGGG
>DATIPJ010000309.1:0-4618 GCA_035472155.1 Kofleriaceae bacterium | reverse complement strand
CATCGAGTTCGTCCGCGACGCCGCCGTCCATCACGCCGATCGGATCGAGTTCGCGTCGTTCGACGGCCTGCTGGTCGACTTCTGCCGCCAGCGCGGCGCCGGCGTGATCGTGCGCGGGCTGCGCGCGCTCGCCGACTTCGAGTACGAGTTCCAGTTCGCGCACATGAACCGCCGGCTCGCGCCCGACGTCGACACGGTCTTCTTCATGACCGACGAGCGCAACCACTACGTCAGCTCGTCGCTGGTCAAGGAGGTCGCCAGCCTCGGTGGCGACGTCACAGGTCTGGTGCCCGCGGCGGTCGTCGCCGCGCTCGGTGCCAAGTACAGGAAATAGCCATGTTCCCACTCAAGCTCGCGTCTCGCCTCGATCAGATCAAGCCCTCGATCACGCTCGCGGTCACCGCCAAGGCCGCCAAGCTCAAGGCCGCCGGCGTTGATGTGATCAGCTTCGGCGCCGGGGAGCCCGACTTCGATACCCCGGCCCACATCAAGGAGGCCGTTCGCACCGCGCTCGAGGCGCCCGCCGGCGGCGTCGGCAAGTACACCGACGTCGGCGGGCTGCCGCAGCTACGCAAGGCGATCGCCGACGAGCTCGGCCGCGTGCACGACATCGCGTTCGAC
Organism: Kofleriaceae bacterium; assembly: GCA_035472155.1. Lineage (GTDB taxonomy): Bacteria > Myxococcota_A > Polyangia > Haliangiales > Haliangiaceae > JABFXX01. The sequence continues at coordinate 3,997 of DATIPJ010000309.1, read as the reverse complement.
CCCGAGCAGATCCTGGTGTCGACCGGCGCGAAGCACTCGCTCTACAACCTGTTCATGGCGTTGCTCGATCCGGGCGACGAGGTCCTGATCCCGGCCCCGTACTGGGTCAGCTACCCCGACATGGTCATGCTCGCCGCCGGCCGGCCGGTGATCCTCGAGACCCGCGCCGAGGACGACTTCGCGGTCACCGCCGAGCAGGTCCGCCAGGCGTGCACCGGCCGCACGCGCGCCATCGTGCTCAACAACCCGTCGAACCCGACCGGCGCGGTGTACTCGCGCAAGCAGATCGAGGCGCTCGCCCAGGTCGTGCTCGAGAAGGACCTGCTGGTGGTGTCCGACGACATCTATCGCCAGCTGGTGTACGGCGATGCCGAGTACGTCTCGATCGCCAAGATCAGCCCCGAGCTCGCCAAGCGCACGATCCTCATCGACGGCGCGTCGAAGACATACGCGATGACGGGCTGGCGCGTCGGCTACACAGCCGGGCCGCTGGCGCTCATCAAGGCGATGGCCAAGATCCAGGGCCAGTCGACGTCGAACCCGGCGCACGTGGCGCAGATCGCCGCGATCGCCGCGCTCACCGGGCCGCAGCAGTGCGTCGCGGAGATGCGCAAGGCGTTCGACGAGCGCCGGCAGACCATGGTGCGTCTGCTCCGCGCGATCCCCGGCGTGTCGTGCCGCGAGCCCAAGGGCGCGTTCTACGCGTTCCCCGATGTCTCGGCGTACGTCGGCAAGAAGACGCCCGAAGGCTCGATCCTCGACGACGATGTCCAGCTGTGCGACTGGCTCGTCGAGGTCGGCAAGGTCGCCGTGGTGCCGGGCTCGGGCTTCGGTGCGCCGGGCTTCGTCCGGCTGTCGTACGCGTGCTCGATGCAGAACATCGAGCGCGGCGTCGACCGGATGGGCAAGGCGCTCGCGACGCTGCGCTAGAGAGCGCTAGAGTGTGGACCAGTCCTCGATCAGCCAGACCTGGTCGACATCCTTGAAGATCTTGCAACCGTTGAGCGCCTTGCACACGCGGTAGGCGTCCTGCGGCGTCTCGCCACCGCCGAGGCGCGCCAGGAACAGCGCGGCCGCTTCCTTGATGACCGCCCAGCGCGGGTCGGTCAGGCGCTTGAGCGGCTCGAGATCGCGCCGCGCGAGGTCGTTATGGTGGCGCGCCACGTGGAGTCGGCCGCGCTGCAGCCTGAGGATCATGCTTTCGGGCGCGACCGCGAGCCCCTTGGTGAGCGCCTCGATCGCCCGTTCGCTGTCCTTGAGCGCTTCGTAGGACATCGCGACCTCGAACCACAGCTCGGCCGAGCCCGGGATGTTGTTCGCGCCGGTGCCCGCGACCGCGAGGGCCAGCTGCGCGAAGCCCGCGCGGCGATAGAGCTCGGTCAGCGCCACGTATGACGGCCGATCGAGCGGATTGGCCCGCAGCGCCGCGGTGAGCTCCTCGGCCGCCGCCTGCGGATCGCGCAGGTCGCGGTAGACCAGCCCGAGGTAGCTGTGCGTGCGCCACAGCGTCGGCGCGATCGTCGCCGCGCGAACGAGCGCTGCGCGCGCGGCGTCGAGGCGAAGCACCGGCGCATCGGCGGACCGGTCGGCGCCTTCGCTGCTGTCATCGCCGTCGTCACCGGGCCGGCTGGCGGCCCGATTCGTGCGCTCCTGGCGGAAGCGCTCTACCTCCGCCTCGTAGAGGGCGACGCCGTAGATCATCTGATACATCGCGATGTCGGGCCGCAGCGCCACTGCGTGCGCGAGCGACGCCGCCGCGTCCTTCCACTCGTCGCGCGCCACGTGGGCGTTGCCCGCGGCGTACCACGCGAGGTGATTGTCCTGCCACGCGGCGATCGACGAGCGGCACGCGCCGATCGCGGCGGCGAAGCGCTTCTGCACGATCGCCTCGTTGCAGCGGTTGAGCGCGTCGATCGATAGATTGCGCGCGGTGAGCGTGACGATTCGGCGCTCGGGCGCCTGGGTCACCACCGTCACCGGCGCGCTCGCCGCCGGCGCGCGATCCGGCGCGCTCGGGAAGTCCGGGATCGCCGGTAGACGCACCGTCGGGGTGCCCGTGGTCACCTCGAGCGGCGGCCCAGGCAGGTCGTCGGGCTCGAGGCCCTCCTTCGCTGCAGTCGGAGGTGAAACAACGTGAACCTGGGGACGAGCGCTCGTCTCGCCCGCGGCATGCGCGATGATCGGCAACAGCGCCGCCATCGACCCCAGCACGATCGCGGAGTTCCTCACGCGTGCGAGCGTAAGCCAGGCGGCGCGCGGCGGTCACTCCTTTTTCGCCGGATGACACGGGGGCGGCGCGGGCCGCGTACCGCGCGAGTCGATCCTGTATCGTCGTCCCCGATGCCTCGCGAGTTCGCATTCCCGGGCACCCGGCCGCGCTGGGCGCCGGACCGTGTCGTCGATATCCAGCACCTTGCGCTCGAGCTCGCGGTCGATCCGGCAAAGCGCGGCATCGCCGGCACCGCAACGCTGCGCGTGGCCGTGATCGCGCCCGATACGCGCTCGGTCGAGCTCGATGCGGTCGAGCTCGCGATCGAGCGCGTGACTGTTGGCGGCGACGTCGTCGATTTTTCCCACGACGGCCGGAAGTTGCGCGTCGCGCTCGCCGGCCCCGCGGCCGCCGGTAGCGAGCTGGTGATCGCGGTCGCCTATCGCGCCACACCGCGTCGCGGGCTGTACTTCGTCGCACCTGATGACGCGTATCCTCACAAACAGATCCAGGTCTGGTCGCAGGGCCAGGACGAGGACTCGCGCTACTGGTTCCCGTGCTTCGACGCGCCCCACGAGAAGGCGACCAGTGAGCTGACCGTCACGGTACCCGCCAAGCTGTTCGCGCTGTCCAACGGCGTGCTGGTGTCCGATCGGACCAGCGGCGAGCACCGCACGCTGCACTGGCGGCTCGACGTACCGCACAGCTGCTACCTGGTCACGCTCGCGGTCGGCGACTTTGCCACCGTCGAGACCCGCTGGCGCGACGTGCCGGTCGTGTACTACGCCGATCGCGGCCGCGAGGCCGAGGTCGAGCGCACACTCGCCCGCACACCCGAGATGCTCGAGCTGTTCTCGAAGCGGTTCGGCGTGACCTACCCCTACCCGCGCTACGCGCAGGTGTTCGTCAGCGACTTCATCTTCGGCGGCATGGAAAACACCACCGCGACCACGCTGACCGACACCGTGCTGCTCGACGAGCGCGCGGCGATCGACCACGACGTCGACGCGCTGGTCGCGCACGAGCTCGCGCACCAGTGGTTCGGCGACCTCGTGACCTGCCGCGACTGGGGCGAAGGCTGGCTCAACGAGGGCTTCGCGACCTACGCCGAGTACATCTGGCGCGAGCACCACGAGGGCCGCGACGCCGCCGACCTCGAGCTCGACGAGTGGGCCGAGCAGTACTTCGGCGAGGACTCGGCGCGGTACAGACGCACGATCGCCACCAAATACTTCGAGGAGCCGATCGACATCTTCGATCACCACCTCTACGAGAAGGGCGGGCGCGTGCTCCACATGCTGCGCCAGGTGATCGGGGACGCTGCGTTCTGGGGCACGCTCGCGCACTACCTCGAGAAGCACCGGCTCGGCGTCGTGGAGTCGCGCGACCTGGCGCGCGCGGTCGAAGAGGCGACCGGCAAGAACCTCGACTGGTTCTTCAGCCAGTGGGTCCTCGACAGCGCGGGCCACCCCGAGCTCGAGGTCCATGTCCGGTGGGACGCCGCCGACCAGCTCGCCACCGTCACCATCGAGCAGCAGCAGAAGGTGGAGGGGCGCACGCCGCTGTTCCGCATTCCGACCCGGCTGCGCTTCCGGGTCGGCGACACCGACCGCGACGTCCCGATCGAGATCGTCGACGCCAAGCACGTGTTCCACGTGCGCCTCGACGGCGAGCCGAGCCAGGCGATCTTCGACCCGGGGCGCACCGTCCTCGCCGCGCTCAAGGTCGAGAAGCCCGAGCCGGTGTGGGTCGCCGAGCTGTCGAGCGCTACGCTCGCGATCGACCGCG
>DATIPJ010000308.1:0-10865 GCA_035472155.1 Kofleriaceae bacterium | reverse complement strand
ACCCCCGCCCGGCGCGAGCGCGCCGCCCGATCCTTTGGTCGAACTGCGCCCCGCCGACGCTGCGCCGCCGCCGGCTCCCGTCGATCGGCCATCGCCTTCTGTGCCGTCGGCGGATCCCCCTCGCCCACCGGCGATCGCGGTCGCGAAGCTCAGCGGCGGGGCGCGGTTCGGTCGTGCGACGCGCAAGGGCCGCGACGTCATCGACCTCCACGACGGCGAGCTCACCGTCGACACGCGCCGGACCGCGCCCGCGGAGATCCAGCTCGGCACCACGGCGATCCGCGTCGCCAATGCCAAGGTCAAGGTCACCGCGCGCACCGGCGTGCTCGAGACCGTCGCCGTGTTCGCCGGCTCGGTCGAGCTGTCGTCGGGCGCGCGCTCGACGATCGTCACCGCGGGCACGGTCTGGGAGGCCCCCCCCGAGCCGGCGACCGATCCCGGGACCTCGCTGGCCGCGTTCCGCGCGGGCTGGGCCGCGCTGCAGAAGAACCAGCTCCCGGCGGCGATCGCCGCCTTCGATCGCGCGACCGATCCCATCATCCGCGAGGACGCATCGTACTGGGCCGCGGTTGCGACCCATCGCGCCGGCGATCGCGCGGCCGCGCGCCGCCGCTTCCTCGAGTTCCTGGCTCAGTTCCCGAAGTCGCAGCGCGCTCCGGCGGCCCGCCGCGCCATCGAATCCCAGCCGCCCTGAGCCTTCTCGCGCAGCGGGCCCACGGTCAGTGGAGCGCGCCGGGGAGGAACACCGTCACCACCGGCCCGATCGCCGCGCCGCCGAGGAACGAGCACCCCGAGTACGGCGCGACCGTGGACGCGCAGACCTGGTTGCAGCGGCCGGCGTAGCTCATGCCGCACGGGCTCAGGTTCGACGACGCCACGCCATCCCACTGCGCGCACTGGCGCAGCGGCAGCTGCCCGTAGGAGTCGTTGGTCGCCTGGTCGTTGCCCACGCACGAGTAGCCGGCGATCGCCCCCAGGTTGGGAAACGCATTGCCCCAGAACGCGCCTTCCTCGACCTGATAGTCGGCCCGCTCGGAGATCGTGGGTGCGAGGCTGGCCTCCGTGCCGCGCACCGAGAGCCAGACCAGCGTCGACGCGTCGGTGACGCGCGCGAACACGCACGCGCTCACCCACGCCGCCTGCGTCGTGGTCAGCGCGGTCGACGTCCATCCCGGCGCGATGCCCAGCACGCCGGTCGCGCTGTAGCTCGTTCCGCCGACGCTGAACGCAACGGTCTGCGTGCCGCCGAGCGCACACGCGACCGCGACCGTCAGTACCTTGCGCGCGGTCGCCGTGTTGCCCATCGCCGCCGCGCTGGTCGCGTCGAGCTTGACCGTCGACAGCGCGCCGCTGGATAGCTCGCTCAGCGAGAGCGAATAGCTGACCTGGTCCAGCTGAACCGCTTCGCCGGGATCGAAGGGATCCGTTGCGCAGCCTGCCACCAGTGTCGGAATCCACCAAACCGCCTTCTGGAGCTTCGTCATCGCCGCCTCCGTGTGTGCTCGAACGTCTTTGGCCGCTGTTCGACCACGATCAGCGAATATGTAGCGAGAGAGCGCTCAAACCCTCACGCGCGCCGGCGCACAGGGTGCGCGCAGCTTCTGCGCGACGCTGCGGCTGATAAATTCTCGACGGTGCGCGCTGCACTCGTTGCAGCGATGTACATCTGAACGCGCAGCGGTCTGCGCACGATCCGGTGACCGGAGCATGCGCAACCGCGCGTCGATGATGAGCCGCCGCGCTGTGGGCTACCGCGACCAGACCTGGGCCTGAAACGGCGCCTCCAGCGGCGGGTCGGCCACGTTGCCCGCGTAGTTTGCCATGACCGAGATCGCCACCCCTGCGATGACCTCGAACACCTGGTCCTGACTGAACCCGGCCGCGAGGAACGCCTTGACGTCGGCGCCATCGAGATGGCCGCGCTTCTCGTTGAGCGCGCGGGCCAGCGCCGAGACCGACGCGTACCTGGCATCGGCCGGCAGCCGGCGCTCGCGGATTGCGCGAACGTCGTCGGCGCTGATCCCCTCCTTGAGCGCGAGCGTCGAGTGGAACGCCACCGCCCACGCGGACGCGTTGGTCACCGCGTTGGTGAGCAGGATCGCCTGGCGCTGCGCGCCGGTCAGGCTGCCGCCGTGGAAGTTACCGAACGCGGCGACGAAGCTGTTGATCAGCGCCGGTGAGCTCGCCATCGTGGCGGCGAGGTTGGGGATCAGGCCAAACGCCTGCTTGAGGCCCTGGAGCGACGGCTTCGACTTCTCGGGTGCAGACTCGATCGTATGAATGCGATACGTGGTCATCTTGAGCTCTCTGTTTGACTCGTGGACGGTTGGTTTGTGAATCGCCCGGGCGGCGTGCCGCGGCGAGCTCTCCATGGACAGCACCATGGCGATCCAGCCGCCGCGCCACAATTCCCTCCCAAGTAAGCGCGCTGTACGAGCTACATAGCAGGACAAGCGGGATCGCAGCAGGGTGGTAGTGTTCCGCGCATGCGCGTCTTGATTCCCCTTCTGATCGTCTCCGCATGTTCGTCGCCGGCCAAGCCGCCGGTGGCGCCCGAGCCGGCCAGGCCCGCGGAGGCCGCGCCGGCGCCGCCGAGCGCAGCGGTTCCCGCGCCCGTGGCACCGAAGACCGAGACGCTCGCGGCGGACACGCCGAAGACGACCACCGCCGGCAACTCGTTCATCGCGCCCGCCGGCTGGACATTTGCGGTGCGCGGCGACGCGACGATCCTCGGCGCGCCCGAGGGTGACTCGTGGATGGCGATGGTCGATGTCCGCGCGGCGGACGCTGACGCCGCGGTGAAGGCTGCGTGGGCTGCGTACAAGGGCGAGGCGAAGTGGCCGCTCAAGGTCGCCAATGACGGCCCGCCCAAGGACGGCTGGACCGACCGGCGCGGCTACCTGTACGACGTGCCGCCCAACGAGAAGCGCGTCGTGCAGGTGGGTACGCAGCGCGCCAATGGGGTGTGGACCGTCGTGATCTTCGACGCCAGCACGGCCGTCGTCGAGAAGCGGCTCGCGCAGATCCAGCTGATCCTCGGGCGGCTCTTGCCCAAGGGCGGCGAGCGCGAATCGTTCGCCGGCAAGAAGGCGAACGAGCTCGACGCCGCGCGGCTCGCCGAGCTGAAGAAGTTCATCGAGTCGGCGCAGCAAGCGCTCGGCGTGCCCGGCGTCGCGGTCGGCGTGATCCAGAACGGGAAGACGGTGCTCGCCCAGGGCCTCGGGGTGCGCGAGCTCGGTAAGCCCGCCAAGGTCAACGCCGACACGCTGTTCATGATCGGCTCGAACACCAAGGCGCTCACGACGCTGCTGCTCGGCAAGCTCGTCGACGCCAACAAGCTGACCTGGGATACCAAGGTCACGAGCGTGATGCCCGGCTTCAAGCTCGGGGACGAGGCGACGACCAACAGCGTGCTGATCCGGCACCTGATCTGCGCGTGCACGGGGCTTCCGCGCCAGGACCTCGAGTGGATCTTCGAGTACAAGCGCGCCACGCCGGCGGCGGTGGTCGCCGCGCTCGGTGCGATGCAGCCGACGAGCAAGTTCGGCGAGATGTTCCAGTACTCGAACCTGCTCGCCGCGGTGGCCGGTTACGTCGCGGCGTACGTTGCCAATCCCAAGCTCGAGCTCGGCGCGTCGTACGACCGCGCGATGCAGCAGATGGTGTTCGACCCGCTCGGCATGAAGGCGACGACGTTCGACTACGCGCGCGTCCGTCGCGGCAACATGGCCTCTCCGCATGGCCACTCGATCGACGGCAAGCCGACGGAGTTCCCGCTCGACATGAACTACTCGGTGATCCCCGTGCGCCCGGCGGGCGCGGCGTGGAGCTCGGTCAACGACATGCTCAGGTACGTGGCGATGGAGCTCGCCGAGGGCACGCTGCCCGGCGGCAAGCGCTACATCTCGAAGGATGTGCTGCTCGCGCGCCGCGCGCCGCAGGTGCCGATCGGGAAGGACGCCACGTACGGCATGGGGCTCAGCGTCGATACGACGTACGGCACGCCTGTGGTGCACCACGGCGGGGCGACGTTCGGCTACCAGAGCGACATGCTGTGGCTGCCCGAGCACGGGGTCGGCGCGGTGATCCTCACGAACGGCACGCTCGGCGGCGTGTTGCAAGCCGTCTTCCGCCGCAAGCTGCTCGAGCTTCTGTTCGACGGCCGATCCGAGGCCGAGGCGAACCTCGCCGCGACGGCCAAGAGCCAGCTGGACGAGCTTGCGGCCGAGCGCAAGCAGCTGGCGATCCCGGCCGATCCGGACGAAGTGGCGAAGCTGGCGCCGAAGTACAAGAGCGCCGAGCTCGGCGAGATCGCGGTCAAGAAGACCGGCGCCTCGACGGTGTTCGACATGGGCGAGTGGAAGGCCGAGGTGGCGAGCCGCAAGAACGCCGATGGCACGGTGTCGTTCGCCATCATCTCACCCGAGCTTCAGGGGCTGGACTTCCTCGTCGGCAAGAGCGCCGCCGGCAAGCCCACGCTCATCCTGCGCGACGCACAGCACGAGTACGTGTTCGACGCGAAGTAGCGGCGCCGGGTGGCCGCTACTTCATGTCCTGGAAGCGCTTGCCCTCGGCGGCGAGCTTGCGAAGCAGCGGCGAGATCGTGAAGTTGGCGCCGAGCTTGGGGCCGTACTCGTCGAGCTTGGCGACGACTTGCGGCAGGCCCACGGTGTCGGCGTAGAACATCGGGCCGCCGCGGTAGACCGGCCAGCCGTAGCCGTTGATCCAGACGATGTCGATGTCCGATGGCCGGATGGCGATCTTCTCCTCGAGGATCTTGGCGCCCTCGTTGATCTGGGCGTAGAGGCAGCGCTCGAGGATCTCCTGCTCGGAGATCTTGCGCTGCGGCTGGCCCGAGCGAGCTGCGAAGTCCTTGATGATCTGCTCCGTGACCGGGGAGGGCCGCGCGGTGCGCTGCTCGTCGTAGTCGTAGAAGCCCGCGCCCGTCTTCTGGCCGCGGCGGTTCTGCTCGCAGAGGACCTCGCGGATGGTGGAGCTCTTGGTGGTCTCGGGGCGCCAGCCGATGTCGAGGCCGGCGAGGTCGGACATCGCGAACGGGCCCATGGGGAGGCCGAAGTCGTAGATCGCCTTGTCGATGTCCCAGGGCATGGCGCCCTCCATCAGCATCGCGTTGGCCTGGGCCGAGCGCGCGTAGAGGATGCGATTGCCGACGAAGCCCGGGCACACGCCGACCAGCGCGGCGATCTTGCCCAGCTTCTTGGCGAGCTGCATCGACGTGGCGATCACCGGCTTGCTGGTATCGCGCGTGCGCACGACCTCGACCAGGCGCATGACGTTGGCCGGCGAGAAGAAGTGCAGGCCGATGACGGCCTCGGGGCGCTTGACGGCGGTGGCGATCTGGTTGATGTCGAGCGCCGAGGTGTTGGTGGCGAGGATCGCGCCCTGCTTGACGATCTTGTCGAGCTTGCCGAACACGTCCTGCTTGACGTCCATGTTCTCGAAGATCGCCTCGATGATGAGGTCGCAGTCGGCGAGGCTGTCGAGCTCGAGGGTCGGCGTGAACATCTGCATGCGCTTGTCGACGTCGGCCATGGTGAGCTTGCCGCTCTTGGTCGAGCGCTCGTAGTTCTTGCGCACGACGCTGATGCCGCGGTCCAGCGCATCCTGCTTGGTCTCGACGATCGTGACCGGCATGCCGATGTTGACGAAGTTCATCGCGATGCCGCCGCCCATGGTGCCCGCGCCGATGATGCCGACCTTCTTGACCGGGATCGTGGGGGTGTCGTCGGGCACGTCGGGGATCTTCCAGACCTGGCGCTCGGCGAAGAACACGTAGCGCTGCGCGGCGGATTGCGTGCCGGCCATGAGCTCGCCGAACAACCGGCGCTCCTCGGCGAGGCCCTCGTCGAACGGGCGCGCGACGGCGGCCTCGACGGCGCGGATGTTGTATTCGGGGGCGAGGAAGCCGCGGAACTTCTTCGCGTTGGCCTTGCGGAAGGCGTCGAAGACGTCGGGCTTGGCGCGCGCGGCGGCGACCTTGTCGTCGAGGTCGCGCACGCGGCGCAGCGGGCGGCCATCGGCGACGACCTTCTTGGCGAAGGCGATCGCGCTCGCGCGCAGGGCGTCCTCGGGGACCAGCTCGTCGAACAGGCCCGCGGCGTGGGCGGACTTGCCGTCGATGTGCTTGCCGCTGGTGACCATGTCGAGCGCCTGCTCGACACCGACGATGCGCGGCAGGCGCTGGGTGCCGCCCGCGCCGGGCAGGAGGCCCAGGTTGACCTCGGGGAAGCCGCACTTCGCCGACGGTACGGCGACGCGGTAGTGGCAGCACAGCGCGAGCTCGAAGCCGCCGCCGAGCGCGGTGCCGTGGATCGCGGCGATCACCGGCTTGGGCGAGCCCTCGACCGCGTCCTGGACCTCGACGAGGCTCGGCGCCTGCATCGGCTTGCCGAACTCGGTGATGTCGGCGCCGGCGATGAACGTCTTGCCGTCGCAGGCGAGCACGATCGCCTTGACCGCCGGATCGGCGATCGCCTGACGGACGCCGGCGAGGATGCCGGCGCGCACCTGCTGCGATAGCGCGTTCACCGGTGGGTAGTTGACGGACAGAATTGCGATGTCGCCTTCGGCGGCGAGGTTGACCACAGGGTTGATGGCTGCCATCGGTACGTCTCCTATCGGGTGCTATCGGGGGCCCGACTATAGGTCATGGGCGGGCCGAACCGTATGGGCGTACGCCCCACACTGCTCGACAGTGCCGCACGCGCGCCGGGCGTGAAAGGCGTCTGGCGCATGCACAACGCCCGAGGATGGCCGACCTGATCGGGGTCGGTGACGTACTCGAGGAAGCAGGAAGCGCTGCGCAGCCCCGCGGCACGCAAGGAGCGCCGCACGTCGCTGCTCCTCGGCGCGAGCCTCATGTTCGCGATCTCGGTCTGCGAGCCGCTGTACCGGCCGTTCAACGGCCCGCTGCTCGCGGTGCGCATGGTGTGGTGCGCATCGCTGGTGGCGATCGGCCTCGCACTCCCGCGGGCGAGCACGCGGACCTACGGCGTTCTGCTCCCGCTCGCGGGCGTGAGCACGTGCTGGCTGTTCACCGCGACGGTGTGGCTCAACGGCGGCGTCGCCAGCCCCGACTTCCAGTACATCATGCTGTTTCCGCTCGCGCTGATGGTGATCTTTCAGGACGAGGTCGTCGCCTGCGCGGCGACGGCGGTCGCCAACATGATCGCGGTCGCCGTGCTGTCGTGGATGTGCGACGCGTCGGTCGCGTTGATCGCCGACAGCCTCGCGGTCGATGCCTCGATCGGCATCTTCGCGGTGCTCGGGACATTCTCGTTTCGCCGGGTGCGGCTCGCCGAGCTCGCCACGCAGGGGGCGCGGACCGAGACGCTCGAGCAGCTCGCGCTGAGCGAGCGGCGGCGCGCGCAGGCCGAGCGGCTGGCCTCGCTCGGGCAGCTCGCCGCCGGCGTCGCGCATGAGATCAACAATCCGCTGTACTCGGTGAGCGCCAACGTCGAGGTGCTGGCCAGCGAGAACGGCCTGTATTGCCCCGGCATGAGCTCCGACGAGACCCGCAGCCTGGTCGCCGACCTGCAGGCCGGCATCGGGCGCATCGCGCAGATCGTCAAGGACCTGAAGGACTTCTCGAGCGGCGGCTCGGAGAAGCTGCAGCCCTGTCACGTCGACGAGGTGATCGGCGACGCGCTGCGCCTGGCGTCGTTCAAGCTGGGCAAGTCGATCGAGGTGCGCCGCAAGTGCGACTCGGACCTGCCGACGGTGACGGTCAACCGGCGCAAGCTCTCGCAGGTGCTGCTCAACCTCCTGGTCAACTCCGCCGAGGCGCTGGACGACGCGCGCACCGTGAAGCCGTGGGTGCTGGTCGCGGCCGAGCGCGTCGGCGACTCGATCCAGATCGCGGTCCAGGACAACGGCCCGGGCATCTCGGCCGAGGTGGCGTCGCGGCTGTTCGAGCCGTTCGTGACCAGCAAGCCGATCGGCAAGGGCACGGGGCTGGGGCTGGCGCTGTCGCGCGAATACGTCTCCAGCTTCGGCGGCAAGCTCGAGCTGCAGCCGACGGGGGCGGGCGCGCGATTCTCGATCCTGCTGCCGGCCGCGCCGATGTCGTAAGTATCGACTCCCGCGCAAAGTCGAAATCTTCGCTGGCCCAAAGCCCCACGGCTTGATTTGATCGCGCCATGAAGGCGACCTGTCTCGTCCTCGCCATGGCGAGCCTCGCGCTGTACCACCCCGAGCCCGCGCGCGCGTGTAGCCCGCCGCCGTGCTGGCCGGCCGCCTTCGTCCCCGACCAGGGCAAGGTCCCCGCCAACGTGCCCGGGCTGTTTTGGCGCCCGATGTCGGGCCCGGCGGCGTCGGCCGATCCGAAGAACGTCGTGCTCGCAAGCGCCGCGGCGCCGACGACGCCGATCGCGTTCACGGCGCAGCTGTTCGCGAACGGCGACTACCTGCTCGTTCCCACCGCGCCGCTCGCCGAGGGCAGCTACCTGCTCGCCGATCGCAATACCTGCAGCGCCACCGGCGCCACCGGCCCGCAGGTCGCCTTCACCGTCGGGCCGGCCGCGCCGCTTCCCTCGGAGCTCGGCATCCTGATCGCGCCGGCGCCGAGCATCGCCGACCTCGACCTCGAGACCCGCGCGGGCGCCTGCTCGTCGCGCGCGACCACCGCGCAGGCCAGCTTCGAGCTGGTGCCGTCGAGCTCTGCCCTGGCCTGGCGCGACGCGCTGCACTTCGAGACGCTCGTCGACGGCCAGCCCTGGAGCTACCAGACCTCGCTCAACGCGCGCGTGGCGCCCGGCGCGAGCCCGAGCGGGCGGGGCCGCGACCGCGTGTTCTCGGTGTGCGCCTCCGACGACAAATCGCTGGTCGGCCTCGCCCCGGGCGACCACCTCGTCACGATGCGCGCGACGCTGCCTGGCACCAAGAACCTGCTGACCTCGAGCACGCTCGACGTCACCCTGCGCTGCGAGGCCGCGCCTCCGATCGCGCAGCCGCCGGCCGATCCACCCGACGACGGCATGCGCGACGCGGGCGACGAGGGCTGCAGCGCCGGGCATCCGGGCGCGTCGGCGGGCCTGCTGATCGCATGGCTCGCGCTTCGCCCGCGGCGCGGCCGCGGCCAGAGCGCTCGCGCGTAAGCTCGGCCCGCGCTCAGGGGACGGCTACGTTGGCCACGAACGGCTCGGCGCGGATGGCGGACGGATCGCCGTCGCCGGAGTGCGTGCCAGGCCCGTCGGACATGCCCGCGACCCAGACGGTCGTCGTGTCGACGAGCAGCGTGCGCAGCTCGTTATGGCGCGGCAGATGGGGAAGCGAAAGCACGGTCTGTGCGTCGTCGGTGAGCACGACCGCGAGGAGCGAGCACTCCTCGGAGATACTTCCTCCGCTGGGGTTATCGGTGTAGCCGGTGCCGCCAACGGCAACGGTCCGGCCGTCGGACAGGACGTCGGCGTCAAAGAACACGTCGCCGGCGCTGATGTCGATCGTGCGCGCGGAGACAGCTCCGTCACCCGCGACCTGGGCGAGCAGGCCATCCCAGCCCCCGGCGTCGCCCTGCGTGGTCTCGCTACGGCCCGCCACGAGCACCCCGCCGACGACCGCGCGCATCGCGTAGATCTGGTCTGCCCATTGCGTCCCCACCATCCGGCTGAAGACGCGACGACCGGCGCCGTCGAGCCGGGTCAGCAGCGCGTCCGAGGAAGCGATGGCGCCCGGGATGAAGCGCAGATCGTCGCCGAACTCGGCGTTGTGCTCGAGCAGGAGATCCGTCGCCGGGTCTACCGGGACACCCACCCAGACCGCGTCATCGGAACCGACGTCCACGTAGACCCGAAATGGATTCCGGAGCTGGCCGAAAGTGTCGAAGCTGCCGGAGATCAACCCCGCGGGGAACAGATCGTTGGCGGGCTCGACGACCGTCTCCCAGATCCTGCGGTAGCCCGCAGCATCCGGCGTGTAGCGATAGGCACGGACGGAGTTGTCGGCGGCGCGCACGGCCAGGACGACGTCGTCGCCGACCGCTGCCGTGCGCCCGGAGTCGCGGCTCCATGCGGTCGGCGCGAGATCTGTCAGCTCCACCGAGCCGCTGCGCGTCCCATCGGGCAGCCAGCGCTCCAGCGCGTACCCGGCGTCGCTCTCGAGCAGAATCGACGCCTCGCCGCCCGGATGGAGCGTGAAATCGGCAAGGGACGCGCCCTCTGGAGTGACGTAGTCGAGTCTCTCGCCGTCGGGCCGGAACCGGCGTAGCAAGCGGCGGGGACGCTCCACATCCGCAATGGGCGTCAACGTCTGGAGGAGCAGCAGATGGTCGTCATGCGCGCGGCGGGCCTTCATGACCGCGACGCTCGACATCCCCACGTCGAGCGGAGGCGAAGCGCTGTTGTCGCGTGAGCCGCAGGCGACCGACAGCAGAAAGAGAGCGGGGATGACTCGGCACACGGCTGGGACCAGTGGTGACAACCAGGCTATTGCAAAGCTATCAGCTCGGGATGGTTGGCCAAGCGATGCGCGGAGGTTATCGACGCCTGTAAGCCCTGTCACCAGCACGGCGCCGATCGATCGTGGCACGCGCCGCGCCGGTGCATCATTCTTGAACGCAGTCGTTGGCGGCGTTCGAGAACTCGAGCTGGATCACGTAACTGCGACCGTTGCCGGTCGTCGTACCGTGCTGGTGACCGCAGATGTCGCCGATCTCGCCGTGGCCCGGATCGTACCAGGCGAGCGGAAACCCGATCGTCGCCGCCAGTCCTACTGCCGGATCGGTCGTTGCTTCGACCAGCTCGTGCGATGCCACCGACGTCGTATCACTTGCGAGGGTGTCTCCGCCGCAGTGGCCGGCGCAGGCGCCGCTGAGATCAGGAAGGACGCCGTAGTTGATGTTGAACACC
>DATIPJ010000307.1:0-14964 GCA_035472155.1 Kofleriaceae bacterium | reverse complement strand
GGGCCCGGCGTCGGCGATCCGGCCATCGCGGATCACGATCGTCGCGTTGTCGAGCTTTCGGTCCGAGCGCTGATAGATCGTCGCGCCGGTGATCGCGATCGTCTCGGCGGCGGCCGGCGCCGCGATCGCTGCGAGAACACCGAGCGCCAGGATGTGCGCGCGCATCATTGTATTCCGAGCGCTCATTTGCCCCTCTCGTTCGCGGCATTGCCGAGCTCGAAGTCCGATGGTGTCGGCCCGCGGCTGCGGTCGAACGTCACCTCGCCGCCGGCGACCACCAGCTCGGCGCGGCTGTACACCGAGAACGGCGAGCGGTCCCACACCACGACATCGGCCCGCTTGCCGGTCTCGAGCGTCCCCGTGATGCCGTCGATGCCGAGCATCCACGCCGGGTTCGCGGTCACCCAGCGCAGCGCCTGGTCCTCGGTGATCGCGATCCCCGCCGCGCGCCCCGAGGCCATCGCCTTCGCCGCGTCCTGGTTCAGCCGCTGGATCCCGACCGCAGAGTCCGAATGGATCGTGGCGCGCCCGCCCTGCTGTGTGAACAGCGCCGCGTTCTCGGGGATCCCGTCGAACGCCTCGAGCTTGAACCCCCACCAGTCCGACCACGTGTTGATCCCGATGCCCTTGCCGACCAGCAAGTCGCGCACCTTGTAGGCCTCGAGCGCGTGGTGAAACGACCGGATCTTGAACCCCGACTCGTCGGCCACCGCCACCATCTCTGCGATGTCGCTCGCCTTGTAGCAATGGATCTGCACCAGCACCTCGCCGCGCAGCACCGCCGCGAGCGTCTCGAGCCGCAGATCCACCGGCGGCGGCTCGGGCGCCGCCTCGACCTTCACCCGCAGCTTGGGATTGGTCTGCTTGGCATCGAGCTCGGCCGCGCGCGCCTTCTTCTTCAGCCACTGCGCCCGCGCGCGGTCGTAGCTGGCCTGCTTGGTCAGGTACGCGCGCGCTTCATTGAACACCGTGCGAAACGCGGCGTACTCGCCCATCCGCGTGCGCGGTCCGCCCTTCTCGGCGTACACCCGCTTGGGGTTCTCGCCGCACGCCATCTTCAGCGTGCGCGGCGCGCCTGGAAACGCCACCTCGTCGCTCGTGCGCCCCGGGCGCATCGCGACGATGAATCCCTCGCCGCCGATCAAATTCGCCGACCCGGGCAGGATCAGCGCCGACGTCACGCCGCCCGCGATCGCCCGCGCGATCTGCGGATCCTGCGGCCAGTAGCCGTACTGCGCGCGCGCCTGTGCGGTCACCGGCCCCGACATCTCGTTGCCGTCGTCGGTCGCGTGCGTGCCGGGCGCGGCATACACCCCGAGGTGCGAGTGCGCATCGATGAGCCCCGGCGTCACGAACTTGCCGGCGCCCTCGATCACGCGCGCGCGGCCGGGGATCGCGACGCTGCCATCCGGCCCGACCGCCGCGATCGCGCCGTTCTGCAGCACGATCGTTCCGTTCGCGATCGTCTGCCCGGTCGCCGTCATGATCGTCGCGTGCCGGATCGCCAGCGTCGGCGCATTCGGATTGTTCAGCGCGGCCGCCCGGTCGGCCGTCCGCCGCAGCGTCCTCGGCGGAATGTCGGCGGTCGGATCGGTCCACGGCTCCTCGATGTCGAGCGTCGGCGCCTCGGGCTTCACGACCAGCTTGGCAACCGGAGGCGCGCACGCCACGGCGAGCAGCAGCGCTGTAAGTACAAACACCCTCATCCCCCGGTGATACAAGACCCGCGCACCGCGAACCCAGCGTCTCACCTGAAATTGTGATGTCGATGCAGGGGGCTGCGGCACGCGGTGTCGCCCCCTGGCGTGCGTGTCGGCAAACTCCCGAGCGCCGGTCTCCGCCCGCCCGCGCTCTTCTACCTCATACGGGCTCGAGGCACTGTGCTCCCAGGCTCGCTCGCAGCACAGAGATCTCGGTCACGCGCGGTGTTTTCCCCCAACGACACAGGCTCACAATCTGCAGCTCAGGCATTTGCATGCCCGTGCAACGCCCAGAGCGTGAGACGTCTCAGCCGTCACGCGTGAGGGCCTTCGTGCGCGAGCTTCGCGACGAGATCATCGCAAGCTGGCGAGACGCCGCGCGCGAGCTGCCGAGCGCGCGGGACATGTCGGCGGTGACGTTGCTCGACCACATCCCGGAGCTGCTCGACGAGATCGGCGACATTGCCGAGGAGATCGCCTCGAGCGCGAGTCCGACGCCCGTGCTCGAAGCCGCGCGCCGCCATGCGCTCGATCGGCTGGGCGATGGTTTCGATATCACGACGATCGTGCGCGAGCTGTCGCTGCTCCGCGATGCCGCCCTGAGCGCGTGGGAGCAGCACGCAGGCGACCGCCCGATCGCGATGGGGGACCTGCGGGCGTTGAACCTCGCGATCGATCGCGCCATCGCCGTCTCGGCCAGCCGCTATACCCAGGTGCACGCGCGCACGCTCGCCGGGATCGACCGGATCTCGACCGCGTCGTTCGAGTCCAGCGACCTCGACGACCTCATGCGGCGGCTGCTGGTGGTCTTTCTCGAGACCACGCCTGCGGTGGACACCGCGGCGATCCTCCTGGCCGAGGACGACCGGCTGTTCGTTCGAGCGACCGCCGGCCTCGAGGCCGAGCTCGACCGCGGCGATAGCATCGCATTCGGCGATGGATTCGCCGGGACGATCGCGGCGCAGCGGGCGCCGATGCAGCTGCGGACGGCGTACCAGGATCCGCTCACGACCAACGCAGTCATCCGGAAGCACAAGGTACTCGCATTGTACGGAGTGCCACTCATCCAGGATTCGCGGGTCATCGGGGTCGCGCAGATGGGCTCACTCACCGCGCGCGAATTCTCGCAGGAAGATCGCCAGTTCTTCGGCTCCATGGCGGCGCGCGCGACCCTGGGCATCGTCCATCACTTGCTGCGGCAGGATCTGGCCGCATCCGAACAGCGTTACAAGCTGATCGCGAGCGACCGCGAGCGCGCGCTCGCCAAGCTCGAGTCGCTGCTGGCCGCATCGCCGATCGGCATCGCGTTTGTCGATCGCGAGCTGCGCTATGTGCGAATCAACGAGGCACTCGCGTCGCTCAACGACCATCCAGCCGAGGCGCACCTCGGGCGGTCCGTGGGCGAGGTCCTACCGGCCTTCGCTTCCACGCTCGAGCCCATGCTCCGCGACGTGCTCGAAACCGGCCGTCCGGTCTTGAACCTCGAGATCACGCGGCCCCCCACCACGGATCCCGGCGACACGCGCTCGCTGCTCGCGAGCTACTTTCCGGTGCGCGCGCGCTCCGGCGAGATCACCGGCGTCGGTGGCATCGTGATCGATGTGACCGAGGCCAAGCGCGTACAGGAGGCGCTACGCATCGAGCAGATGCGCATCGGCTCCATCCTCGAGCATGCGCCGGCGGCGATCTGGGTCAAGGATCCGGAGGGGCGCATCATGCTGGCGAATCACCGCCTCGCGGATGTGCTCGGCGTCGACTTCGAGCGCCTCCAGGGCCAGCGCTCCGTCGACATCCTCCCCGCCGAGATCGCCGCGGCCCACGAGGCGCACGATCAATGGGTCCTGCGCGAACAGCATGCGATCGAGGTCGAGGAGGCGGTGCCATCGCCCCAGGGCACGCGAACCTTCCTGTCGATCAAGTTTCCGATTCCGGGCGACCCACCGCTGGTCGGCGGCATCGCGACCGAGATCACCCAGCGCAAGCAGATGGAGGAGGAGCTGCGCATCGCGGTGCGCACCCGCGATGACGTGCTCGCCGTGGTGTCGCACGACCTGCGCGGTCCACTCGGGAACGTGGAGATGAGCGCCACGCTTCTCCTCGGCCAGCTCGCGGCCGACAACTGGGCGCGTCGCCATCTCGAGCTGATCCACCGCTCCTGCACCCGCATGGAGCACCTCATCAATGACCTGCTCGACACGGCGAGCATTCGCGCGGGACGCCTCCACCTCAATATTCAGCCCGAATCCGCCGACGCTATCCTCGCCGAGGCGCTCGATCTCCACCTGCCGCTCGCCGAGGAACGAGGGATCCGGCTCGTTCGTGAATCCAACGTCACGGGCATCGACATCGCCTGCGATCGCCATCGCATCTTGCAAGTCTTCGGCAACCTCATCGGAAACGCGATCAAGTTCTGCCGCTCCGGCGACACGATCACGCTGGGTGCCGAGGCCGATGGCCACTGCATCGTGTTCTCGGTCCTGGATACCGGCCCCGGGATCCAGCCCGACGCCGCCGCGCATCTGTTCCAGGCGTACTGGTCGGCGCCTGACCACGTCAAGCAGGGCGCCGGGCTGGGCCTGTACATCGCCCGGGGCATCGTCGAGCAGCACCGCGGTCAGATCTGGGTAGAGCGCGGCCAGGATGTGGGCGCTAGATTCCTGTTCACACTATCGATCTGGCAGATCGCCGACGCTGCGGGATCCGGGCTACTGGCGAGCTCCCCCTGAGGCGTTACGCGAAGCGCCCGAGCGCGTGGGCGAGCGCGTCGATCAGGGCAGCGAGCGGGGGGGCGGGATCCGGTGAACTTCCTGACGCCTCCCCGCAGCGACGACAATTTGCGCGGCGCGCCGCCGCCGCACTTTGCGTCACGTGTGATCGCGATCGCCGGACGGTGACGGCGCCATCGACATCGATCTAAGCTGGTGCACTGCTAACCCGGAGTACATCGTGAGTGCATGCGCGTCGCTCGGTGCGGCGGCGGGACGATCGGCGGTCTTCACACTTCTGTGCATCGTGAGCATCGGCTGTCGGTCGCAGACCGGACCGACGCTCGGTCAGACGGCTCTCGCGGACGAGGACAAGCCCTACGTGCCGCCGGTGCCGAGCACACCGATCGAATCGCAGTCCGTCACCTGGACCTGCGCCGCGAGCGTCTGCCCCTGGGGCGCGTCGCTCAGCGGCCAGGCTGCGGTGTGGGCCGCCGGCGCTCGCCCGAGCGATACCCGCCTCAGCTACACCGTGTCGTCGGGCGTCTATCTCGCCGCAGCGCGCGCCAACGGCCTCGTGCTCGCGATCGAGCGCGGCACCGCGCGCGCCTATGCAGGCCGCCCCGGTGACACCGAGCACCGCCTGCTCGCCAAGCTCGAGCCCGGCCGCACGCTGCACATCGACAACCTCGGCGAAGGTGAGGTCCTGAGCCTTCAGGGCGACGAGCCGTTCGTCTACCGCACGACGCCGGCGCTGCCCGCCAAGCCCGAGCCGGCGCCGCCGCGCGAGGTCATCCAGGCGACGCGCGCGCTCTGGCGCTGCAACACACCCGGCTGCAGCGGCAGCGATTGGACCGGCGCCGTCATCGCGTGGCCCGAGTGGGCCGCCTACCAGAGCAACGGCCGACACACGGGCGATCAATCGCGCTCGGTGTTCTCGACCGAAGGCAAGCCGCTCTATCCGTACATGGGCGCGTGGGCCCACGGCTGCAAGGTCACCGGCGAATCCGGCACCGTGCAGATCATCGAATGGCAGCGCGGCGCCGATGCCTGGCGCTCGACCTGGCTGCAGCCCGGGCAGTCGCACGTCATCAAGCTGGTCTCGCCCGAGGATGGCGCGATGATCGAGACCTACGAAGGCTCGCCCGGCTTCGGGGTCTCGCTCGAGGGCTGCACGCCCGGGCGACTGCAGTCGTAGCTGGACCGCATGTCGTTCGTGCGCTCGACCGTGAAGTGATCGATCAGCCGCGCGGTCGGCATCGGCTCGAACCTCCGGACCTTGCGCCTGAGGAGCCGGCACCACAAGCGCGGCTCTGCCAGCGGCTCCTCGACGGAGATCGCCCACACTTCGGCCTTGTCCGCGGTGAGCTTGATGCGCAGGAACGCACCGAAGTCGGTCACGCGCGCGGCGCTGCCCGCCTCGTTGCCATGCCGGTCCCACTGCAGGCAGATGCAGAAGTACCAGCCGACCCACAGACACGCGAAGTACGCACCGACGATCGGGACCAGCGGGAACATCAGGGCGGCGTGGAGGGGCGTTGGCGATCCGGGAACCGCGAGCCTCGCCAGGATTGCGGGGAACCAGTCGAGTGGCCACGACGGCCCATGGATCCGCGCGAAGCACATCGGCAGGGTCAGCGCTCCTGCCACGAGCAGCAGGAATCCCAGCCATGTCATGAGCTGGCGCGCTCGCAGGCCGCGGCGAAACACCCACTGGCCGAAGCGCACCAGGATGGTCCCCACCGCGACGGCAAGGCCGATCAAGCTGATCTTCCAGTCGACACAGATGAGTCGGATCCAGGCGTACGGCGTCCAGATCGCCAGCAAGGCGATGGCCGTACCGAACACGCCCAGGCCCGCGCGGCGAACGATGTTGGTGGGCCACGACTCGATCGGGCTCTTCTGGCCGGCGCGGACTACACCGAGCGCGGCCATGCCGACGACGAGGAGCGTGATCAGGACATCGATCACCACCAGCCCGCTCACCTCGAGCCGTTCCGCCACGGCGGTGAAGCCGCGGCCGAGCTGCCACCACCCGACGATCGTTCCGATCCACGAGAAGATCGTCGCCACGAACAGCCACGTGCTCCGCGAGTTCGCGCCGAACACGCGCAGGAACCTCGCGACCAGCGGCAGGTCCGTGAGCCAGTAGGTGAAGCGCAGCCACCAGCTCGTCGGCGTGCGCATCTCGCGGATCGGCCGCGCGACCGCACGCCCCAGGTAGTACGCGCCGATCGGCAGCGCGATCATCGCGAGGACGATTCCGGCCAGCGCCGCCACGAGCCAGAGCTCCCCGAGCGCCGCGCAGTACTCGGGTCGCATCTTCGCGTTCGCGAGCGGCAGGCCGAGCACGTTCACGCGCGACCACCCGAGCAGGTAGCACGCGGCGGCGATGATGAGCCCGACGATGCCCACCGCGCCGGCACGAAACATCTCGTACGGATCCACCAGGCGCACACCGATCTCGCGCGCCGAGTGCTCGGCGCTCGGCCACGCCGCGCACGGCGGCGTGTTGCCGCGGCGCACCTGGCTCGGGTGATGGAAGGCGCCGCCGAGCCCCGACACCACAGATGCGTAGTTCGCACTCTTCGTCGCCGCCACCGGCCGGCTTGCGTCATTGCCGCGCTTGCGAGTCACCGGGCTGGGATCGCTGCCCGTCGGAACCTTGATGTCACCGGCGCTCTTGTCCGGCGCGCTCGCGTCGGCGCGGCTGTCCACCGGCGACCCGGCATCCACCGCGCGATAGCGTTCCGGCGGCTCGTACGCGGTTGGATCGGGCGCAGAGCGATCCGAGCGCCGCGATCCCTTCGCGGCGAGCGCATCGAGGACGGCGCTGTGGTCGTCCACGGTATCGGGTAGCTCGACATCATCGGTCGTGCCCCAGTAGCGCTCGTACACGTGGACGTCGCCCGACAGATCGAGCCGCACGCGGCCCTTCTCGAGCGTGCCACCCTGCGCGAATGCGCCCTCCAGCCCGAGGCGCTTGAAGCTCGGCCCGATGACCTTCGCGTGATCGCTCGGGCCCTGGTACACGAACGCCGGCCGCGAGGTGACCACGATCAGCTTCTCGGGCGGCGGGGGCGCCGGATCCTTGGCCGCGGAGACCGCCGGCGGTGGCGCCCCCTTCTCCCAGCGCGCGGCCCCCTGGAAGAACGCGAGCTGGCGGTCGTCGATCGGGCGCATCTCGATGTCGATGCCCCACAGCTGCCACTTGAACGGCAATGCGGCGGCGAAATACGACGCGTGCTGCGCGAGCTTGTAGCCCGGCATGCGCAGCGGCTGCTCGGCCGGAGGGGGCTCGGCGTGAGGCCGCTCGGCGCGGAGGTCGCTGTCGCCGCCTGACCCCGCGACCACCACGGGCGGGCTGTGCGCGAACGCCTCGAAGCCGCGCAGGCCGTCGTAGTAGTCGTGGTTGCCGGGCACCGCGAGCAGCGTCACCGGATGGCGCTTGAGCGCCTGCTTGTCGGTCTCGCAGAGCTCGTCGTGGGCCCATTGAAACGGCGCGCGAATGCGCTCGAGCAGCCGGCGATGCGTGGCGATCGGATACGCCGTGTCGCCGCCGAGCACCAGCACCGATCCGCGCGGCAGGGTCGTCGCGTGCTCCACGCCGTTCTGCCAGCGCTTGACCTTCAGCGCCTTCTGCTTCATCAGCCGCGCGAGCTGATAGACCAGCCGCTGCGAATCGCCGGTATCGGCGAGGAAGTCGATGTAACAGCACGGCTCGCCGGTGGTCGGGTCCGTACACTCGCTCGCGGTCAGATCGAGGACCTCGCCAGCCGTCATCCAGTTGCGCAGGTCGACCTTCACCACCGACGACAGCACGATGTCGCGCAGCGACCCGAGGATCTTCGTGCCGAGCAGCCAGGCCGTCGGCATCGGCCACTGCCACGCCTCCCGCGGTCGCTGCTGCAGATGCTTGGGCAGCGACTCGTCGACGGTGGGTCGCTCCACCGGCCCGGTTCCCTCTGCCCGAGCGGCATGGTCCCACACCTCCGGCTCGTCGGCCGCGATGCCAGATGCCGCCGCTTGCTCTCCGTCCTTACGGCCCGAGGCCGTCGCCTGCTTCTTCTCGCCTTTCACCTGATCCCCCCGGCACAAACTGAAGGCGACCAGCCTACCGCGAATCCAACATCAAATCGTCATCTGGCAAAGTGCTGCGGATTTCGATGATCAGGATTTCTGCGAGCCTGGCGCGCCCCCCAGCGTCGGCCGAACGTGCCTCCGGCGCGTCGCATCCCCGTCGCTACCCGACGAGAACAGTCGCGGCTACCTGCAGATAGCCAGCAGATAGCCAGTCGGGCAACGATTGTTTGGAAGAACCGGCGGGTGGGTGCGTACAACAGGCACACGCAGACCACATTGCCGTATCGCAATCTCGGCAGCTGGTTTACGCTGGGCAACTGTTTACGCGGAGTCATTACGTGAACAAACGTGCGTCGCTCGGATCAGTTGTAGCCGGGGTGCAGCGCGCCGGGATGGAACGCATCGGGGTACAGCGCGTCCGGAACTGGACCCTCGCTGGGGTCGTCGTCGTGCTTCAGGTCGGCTGCGGCCTCGAGCCTGACTCCTCCGGTCGCTCCGAGAGCCACCTCGAGGCCGACGGCGAATCGGCGTGGACGACGTGGACCTGCACCAGTGCTCCCTGTCCCTGGGGATCCGAGACCAGCAACCACGCGCTCTCCTGGCCGGCGGCCGCGTCGCCGGTCACCGCGCGTCTGGGCTACACCGCATCGCCGGCGCCCTACTTGCCCGCCGCCGCTGCCAATGGCCTCACCATCTCCGTCGATCTCGGCAGCGCGGGCGTGTTCGCCGGTGCACCCGGCGCAGGCTCCCACCGCTGGCTGGGCTCCGTCTCCCCGGGCCAGGACTTCGACGTCTCGGGGCTGGCGAGCGGCGAGGTCCTCAGCGTGCAGTCCGACGACAGCTTCCGCTACCACGTGACCGCCACGCCGTCGCCGCCGCCCGACGATCCGCCGCCCGACGATCCGCCGCCCGACGATCCACCGCCCCCTCCGCCGCCACCGGCGAGCGGCGACCCTTCGCAGACCGTGACCTGGACCTGCACGTCCACCCCGTGCCCGTGGGGCAGCTCGCTCAGCGGCGAGGCCCTGGTGTGGCCCGACGACGCCGAGGCCCTTCACAACCGCCTCGGCTACACCACCTCGCGCGGCGTCTACCTCCCCGCCGAGCGCGCCAACGGCGCCACGATCACCATCGACAGCGGCACCGCAAGCGCCTACGCCGGCGTGCCCGGCGGGGCCTCGCACCGCTGGCTCGCCAACATCGGCAGCGGCCAGACCTTCGAGGTCTCCGGGCTCCCCGACGGCGAGGTCGTCAGCATCCAGGCCGACGCGCCGTTCCGCTACCGCGCGGTCCTTCCGGCCTACGAGCCCGATCCTGAGGACGGTCCGCCCCACGACGCCATCCAGGCGACCCAGGCCATCTGGCGCTGCAACACCCCCGACTGCCACGGCCCCGACTGGACCGGCGCCGTCATCACCTGGCCGTCCTCGGTCGCCTATCAGAGCAACGGTCGCTCGGGCGACAACTCGCGCTCCGTCACCGCCCCCGACGGCACGCCGCTCCATCCGTACATGGGCGCATGGGCGAACGGCTGCAAGGTCACCGCCGCATCGGGCACGGTCATCATCATCGAATGGCAGCGCGGCACCGACGCCTGGCGCGAGACCTGGCTCTCCGTCGGCCAGTCCCACGTCATCGCCCTCGCCTCCCCCGAGGACGGCGCGATGATCGAGACCTACGAGGGCTCGCCCGGCTTCAGCGTCTCCCTCGAGAGCTGCACGCCCGCCCCGCTACTTTGATCTGGTCGGGTATCGGCGGGTACGTCGCTTCACTTCCAGTAGCCAGGTTTGCGGCTCGTGTGCGCGATAGCGACAACCGTGACGGTGCGACGCGGAGTGTTCGCGATGAACATCACCATGTAGGGGAAGCGAGAGAGCACGGCACGCTGGTAACGAGCGTCGTCCATCCAGCGCGGGAACCGCTGCGGGCCAGTGGAGATCCGCGCGAGCATCGCTTCGACTTCGTCAAGGAACCGACCTCCCAGACCCTCGCGCCGCGTTTCGTACCACCCCTGCGCGTGCTCCAGCTCTTTCTCGGCACGCGGCAGAAGCTCGATGGCCGACGCCACGCGGTCATCCGCCTGCGAGTCGTGCTCGAAGCCGCGCTCGAGCCTCAGCCCACGGCACCGGCCGAACCGTACCCGCTTCGACCTCCCTCATGCGATCGTCCAGCTCGGCGCGCCACGCGGCTTCCCACGTCTCGGGCGGCTCGCCATCAACGCTCGCGAGCAACTCGGCCGCCAAGTCCAGCCGTTGCTCGGGCGTGAGGGCGAGCGCCTCCTCGAGTAGCTTGAATGCAGGCGTAGCCATGTGGCGATGGTACCGCGACATCCCAGCGCTGCCTACTTGCGTTGTTCGCGCGAGCCGGTGGGAGATCGAGCGCCGCGTAGTGATCGCAACGATAGGCCAGGCCGAGGTCTGGGCCGAGCGCGTATTGTCGCCCGCTCCCCGGACCTCGCCCATCGCGATCGACTACGTGCGCTTCGAGTAAACGAGGTCGAACGTGGTCGTCCACGTCTTGCCGGCGTCGGTGGAGGACTCGCCGTGCTGGCGGACCTCGCCGCCGGGGAGCTTGGAGAACGTCATGCGCGCGAGGCCGGGCTTGCCGTTGGCGGGCTGATCGGCGACGAGGACCATCTTGCCGTCGGTGAACGAGCCGATGTAGTGCGTGAAGGTGCCGCGGTCGTCGGTCCAGGTCTGGTGCCACTTCTTGTCGTTGGTGTCGTAGATGTTGAAGCTCTTGCCGATGCTGCCGCCGCCGGTCCAGTTCTCGAAGATGACGCAGCTGCCGAGGATGAGCTGGATACTGCTCGTGCCGGCGGTGTTGCCCT
Source organism: Kofleriaceae bacterium (assembly GCA_035472155.1). Classification (GTDB taxonomy): domain Bacteria; phylum Myxococcota_A; class Polyangia; order Haliangiales; family Haliangiaceae; genus JABFXX01. Next base: position 3,646 of record DATIPJ010000307.1, on the reverse strand, counting down.
TGGGGTCCTTGACGGTCCACTCGCCGATCCAGAAGTCGAACTGGCGGAACTCGGGGGCGGCGCGACAGGGCTCGACGGCGGCGCGGTTCTTGGCGACGACGTCGGTGAAGCGCTTGTGGTCGGCGAGCGCGGCGAGCTCGCGGGCGGCGGCGAGGGTGGCGACCGGAACGCCGCCCATGGCGACCATCTTGTCGAGTGCAGTGAAGGCGGCGTCGGCGTTGTTGAGCCTGGCGTGAGCGCGCGCGAGGTAAAAGGCGAATCGAGGATTGGGAATGATCGAGAGGGCTTTTTCGAGATGGGGAATCGCGTCGGCGGGCTTGCCGACCTCGACCAGGGCAGTGCCGTAGCGGCCGTGGTGGGCCGGGTGGTCCTCGACCGCGACGATCGCGGCGTAGGCCTTGGCGGCCGCCGGCCAGTTGCCGCGCTGGAAGGCGTCGTTGGCGGCATTGCGCTGCGCCGGGGTGAGCTCGGGATCCGCGTGGGCGAGCGGCGATGCCAGGACGGCCAAGGCGGCGGGAATGGCCAGGACAAGCAGCGCGTGCTTCATCGCGCCATCGTCGGCGACAGGGCGGCGCGTCGCGATGTTGCGGTGCTATCGCGCGCTGAAATGCACCCGGGGTTCGTCGCCAGCGCGCCTCGATCGCGTCGCACGCTGTCGCGATCGAGCGGGCTCACGGCGCTCGCCGCCCGATCGCGTCGCACGATGTCGCGCGCCGATCGATCAGGGTTTGGCGGGGGCGGCGCCGGGTGCGTGGCCGCCGTTGGCGAATTCGACGTGGGTGTAGGCCTCCTTGTCCTTGCCGGTCATGCCGACCTTGGTGGCGGTGGCGACGATGCGGTCCTCATCGCCTTTGAGGTCGAGCGCGTAGCCTTCGCCGTGCTTGCTGGTCGTCGGCGGCCTGAGGAAGTCGCACGCGTTTTGAAACGATCGCCCGGGCTCGGAAGTCTTGGGGTACTTCGCGAAGATGCCGGCGGCGTCGAGGATCGCGTGCAGCTTGGGCTTGGCGGCCTTGACGGCGTTGTAGCGGGCATCGAACGCGGCCGGGGTGGTCTTGTCGACGGGGGTGCCGGCCGGACCGGGCAGATAGGCGCCCTTGCCCGGGTCGGGCGCGAATGCCATGAGGCCGGAGGCGAGGTCCGCGAGCTGGGTCCTGGTGTCCTCGGAGACGTCCATCTTGGCGACCTTGTCGCAGGTCCAGAGGATCTCGTCCCAGTGGAAGTTGACCTTCCAGATCAGCTGCACGTCGGTCATGTAGCCGGCGATGACCTGATCGTCCTTGTGAAAGTACGGCCAGATCGTATCGAGGATCTGGGTGGTCTTGGCGTTCTCGCCAACCATCGAGCCGACGAACGTCGCGCGCGACTGGTGGTTGGCGGGATCGACCGGCACGACGGCGGGCTGGGCCGGGGCAGCCGGAGCGCCCGAGGCCGGCGCGCCCGAGGCCGGAGCGCCCGCGGCCGGCGTTTGCGGTGCGGCGCCGCCGATGCCGAAGAAGGTCTCGACGCCACCGACGATCGCGCCGACGGTGCCGGTCACTGCGCCGGTGACGGCATCCACGGTGCCGCTGACCGCGCCGGTGACCGCACCGACGACGCTGTCGATCGCGCCGCTGATGCCGCCGGAGGCGGTGGTCGCATCATCGGAGGCTTCGGGCGTGGCGCCCGACCCGCGCGAACGCGCCGATGGAGGCCGCGCTGTTCGCCACGCCCGGCGTCGACCCGCGCGCGCGCGTGCCGCGGCTGGCCGCGCCGCTCGAGCTGCCCGCCGAGCTGACGCAGAACCATGTCTACGTGCAGGGTCGCGTCAACGGCCAGGGCCCGGTGGCGCTGCTCATCGATACCGGCGCCAGCGGCCTGCTGCTCGATCAGGCGCGCGCCGGCGAGCTCGGTCTGCGCGGCGCGGGCGCGCTCTCGCTGCGCGGCGCGGGGGCCGGCAAGCTCGAGTCGCAGCTGGTCGCGCAGCCGATCGTCGAGCTCGGCGGCACACCGTTCACCTTCGAGGCGGCGGAGACCGCGCCGCTGACCGCGCTGTCGCGCCGCGAGGGCCGCGCGATGGAAGGCGTGCTCGGCTACGAGCTGCTCGGGCACTACGTGGTCGAATTCGACTACGCGTCCCCCGCGGTGCGCCTGCACGACCCGGCGAGCTTTCGCGCGCCGCCCGACGCGACCGCCCTGCCGTTCTACACCTGGGGCGCCAAGCCGATCGTCGCGCTCACCTTCGACCTCGCCGATGGCCGCACGTTCACCGTCGACACGCTGATCGACACCGGCGACCGCGGCGGCTTCTCGCTGGGCTCGGCCTTCGTCAAGCAGCATCGCCTCGTCGAGGGACCGGGACCGGTGCTGCGCGCGCCGCTCGGGTTCGGCGTCGGCGGGCAAACCAAGCAAGCGCTCGGGCGCGTCGCGGCCGTACGCGTTGGCCCGGTCGCGTTTCGCAACGTGCTGACCAGCTTCTCCGAGGACACCCGCGGCGTGTCCTCCAACGACGCGATCCAGGCGTACCTCGGGAGCGCCGTGATGAAGCAGATGACCGTCTGGTTCGACTACGCGCGTGGCCAGATGTGGGTGCGCAAGAACGCGCACTTCGGCGAGCCGATCGACTACGATGCGAGCGGGCTGGTGCTCGAGTCGGCCGACGACACCTACCACCGCGCCGTGATCAAGAACGTGCTCCCGGGCTCGCCCGCCGCCGAGGCCGGCCTCGCGCTCGAGGACGAGGTGCTCACCGTCGACGGCGAACCGGTCGCCAAGCTCACGCTCGAGGCGATCCGCACGCGCCTCAAGGCGCCGGGCAAACGAATTCGGCTCGAGATCAAGCGCGGCGAGGCCACGCGCACCGCCGAGCTCGCGCTGCGCACGCTGATCTGAGGTCGGCCATGCCCACTACATGTGGGTTGAAGGTACGTCGGGACTAGCAAATTCGCCGCAGCACCTCGATAGAAGGAGTGGGGATGTTTGCCGCGTAATCCGTTGTTGATCCGACGACGACCATGTTACTGCGCAACCTCGAGGACGCTCGCATCGAGGAGAACGTCATGAGGTTCCGCACTGGCACACTCAAGATTCTCGTCATCGCGCTGGTAGCCGCCTGTGGTGACGATCTGACCAAACCGGTCCCGCCACCGTCGGGCAAGGGCCGGCCTGTCACCGCCGCCGAAAACCTGGCCGTCTCGCTCGGCGTGACGATCATGGCGACCGACGGCAGCGGCGCGCCGCGCTTGCTTCGCGCGTGGAAGCCACGCCCGGTCGCGAACGGTATGTCCGCCGAGGCAGCCGCGCGCGACCATGTCGCCGCATTGGCGCCACTGTGGGTTCAGAAGGCGACGCCGATGTCGCTGGCAAATGTGGGCACGCAGCGACTGCGCAGCGGTGGGACGGTCGTCTCGCTCGCGCAGCAGGTCAACGGCGTGCCCGTCGACGAGGGCGTGCTTCGCGTGCTGCTGCTGGCCGACGGCTCGCTCGGCGCCATCTCGGGCACATTGCTCCCGACCGTCGCCGCCCCGTCGTTCAGCGCGTCGCCGGCGCAAGCGCTCGATCGCCCGCTCGACAGCCCGCTCACCGACTTCTCACCGCACCCGACCGGCTTGCCCGACGGCTCGGCGCCCTCGCTGGACCCCGCGGACGCGGTGCCATCGCACATCATCGC
>DATIPJ010000306.1:0-5541 GCA_035472155.1 Kofleriaceae bacterium | reverse complement strand
GCCGCCCTTCGAACCGCCGCCACCGCCGAGCGCTGTGGCCCCCGGCGTGGTGAAGCTCCCGGCGCCGCCGCCGGCTCCGGCGAAACCACCACCGCCGCCGCCGGCGACACCGGGGCCGCACCACTGGCCGGATCCGCCCGCGCCGCCGGTGGCCGTGTTGCCGGTCATCGTGACGCTCGAGCCGTTCACGGTGCCGCCGTCGTTGAACAGTCCACCGCCGGCTGCGCCGCCGGCACCACCACCGCCGCCGCGCACCGCGTTCTGACCCGCGCCGCCGAGCGCAATGTTGCTGGTGATCGAGGTGCCGGTCAGTGTGAGGTGTGCGCCGGCTGCGTTGAAGATGCCGCCGCCGCCACCACCCGCCGCGCCGCCGTTGCCACCCGAGCCGGCGACGCCGCTCGCCGTGTTTGCGGTCACCACACAGCTGGTGAGTGTCAGCGTGCCGGCGTTGAAGATGCCGCCGCCATAGCGCGTGATGCCATCGCGAATCGTCAGCTGCTGGAGCGTCGCGGTGCCGGTCGACAGGACGTGAATGACGCGATCGCTGATCGCTCCTGCGCGGACGATCGTCGTTCCCGCGTCGGCACCCTGCAAGGTGATGTCGCTCGTGATGTCGAGGTCGCCGGTCAGACTGGCGTCCTCGACGGCGCCCGTCACCGAAAGCGTATAGGTCCCGGCAGCGAGGACGATGACATCCGATCCCGAGCCTGCGGTGCACGCATCGACCGCGCTGTCGGTATTGGCCGCAATGACCGCCTCACGCAGAGTGCAGTTTCCATCATTGGCGACGCCGTCCGCCACGGTTGTAACCGTGATCGTGGCGGCGTCCGCAGTGCCTGCATATGCGATGACCGCGAGGGGGATCAGAGTTCTGCCGACGCGCTGCCGGCAACCGTGTCGGACCCGCTTGTACGTCATCGCCATCTCTTTCTTCAGTCACGACCGTCTGGTCGCGGCTACTACCAAGCTAGAGCACTGGATTTTACAGGGCAATGACAAACAGCATTCTAATTTGTTTAGTGTGCTACAGTCGAATGATGCACTTCTTCGATCGCCGCGTCGGAATGGCGGCGGTCCTGGTCGTCGCGGCGGGAGGCATCACCATGCTCGTGCGGCGCGATCGGGCGACCTCACCGCCAGCCGCCCGCTCGGTTTCTGCCGCCACCGCAGAAACGCCCCGCCACACCCGATCATCGTCGTCGATATCTCAGCCACCGCCTGAGCTCGAGCTGGCCGCGTCGACCGCACCGTCCGGTGACCCCGAGCGGATCGAGATCGAGGGCAGCGAGCGCATTTCGATCGACAGCAGCGAGCTCGCAGCGCGCGCGACCACCCTGATTGCCAGCGATCGACGCGCCTGGCGTCTCTCCGAGATCATTCCAGATACGTACATGCATTCCAATGGGGCTATCCACGCACTGACAATCGATGGCGGGGACTACATTTTACGCGGCGATGGCCGACGCGGGGACGACGTCCTCCTGATCCGGCGCAACTCCGGCGAGCTCTACCTGGGCTGGCTCGACGACAGCGCGAACGATCGCACCCCGCTCGCCGACGCCGAGCGCCCCGTCGAGCGCATCGAGCACGTCACCCGACTCACGGTCGTCAAGCCAGCACCCGAGGTTGCGCAGCCGCCGGCCCAGCTCACCGTGACGATCGACGGCAAGCCGCACCGGACCCTGTCCGCGAGCAACTTCGCCGCCGCCGCAAAGACGTCGATCAAGGGTCAGCAAGAAGGCGATGCGCGCGCGATCGATGTCGCCCATGCCTTCGGCGGCTCGCTCCACGTCGCCGAGCTGGTCGCCTCGGGCGTCCGCGTGACGGCCGAGCCGCCCGCCCCCAACGCCCGCGCGGTCATCTACATGAACCGCCGCGGCCGCTTCAAGTTCGCGTGGCTCGACCCCAGCGGCGAGCCGATCCGCAACACCAAGCTGCGCGACATCAGCGAGCTTGCGCTGCGCTCCTCGCGTCTCGCCACGCGCCCATAGACGCCTCGCCCTCTCACGCATCCATCCCGCCGCCGCAGTCCATGCGCAGGACAGCGCGACCGTAGTGTGCGCGCCTGGCCTTCCGCGCTCGGCGTGCGGCGCGCCTTGGTGTCGGACCACAATCGCTTAGCGGTTGCGAGAGTGCCTCCTTCGTGGGGTTCGCAGCGGAGCCCCGGCACTGGAATGCGGCCTGCCAGCGATCACCGCATGCACGTTGCGCGCCCGTCCCGGAACTGGGGTACGGTGGCTCCCGGTATGGGATCCGACCCGGCGATCGCTCGCGTGCTCGTCGTCGACGATAACGCGGAGAATCGCGCGTTGGCCAAGGCGACGCTCGAGGACGAGGACATTCCGGTCGTGCTCGCCGCGAATGGCGAGGACGCCATTGCGGCGTTCTCCCTCGCGCCCGCGGACTGCGTGCTGCTCGACATCCGCATGCCGGGGATGGATGGCATCACCGTCTGCGAGCGCCTCCGGGCGTTGCCGGAGGGTGGGCGTGTTGCGATCGTGTTCCTCACGGCCCAGCGCGACGTGGACACGTTCGATCGTGCGCTGCGCGCCGGTGGCGACGACTTCATCACCAAGCCGTTCCGGCCGCCCGATCTACTGGTGCGGATCCAGACCGCCATGCGGCTGCGCCGGATGGTCAGTGAACGCGGCCTCTTCTCGGTGGAGCTGAAACAGCAGCGCGACGAGCTCCAGCGGCTGCAGCTTCAGAAGGAGCAGCTCACCGCATTTCTCGTTCACGATCTGAAGAATCCGGTGCACGCGATCGAGCTCCTGGCCCAGCGCATCCTGCGGAATCCCGGCGCGGACGAGCGCTCGCGCGACGCGGCGGCCAATATGCAGCTCGAGACCCGTGGGCTCATGCGCATGCTGACCAACCTGCTCGACATCGGCAAGGCCGATGAAGGCCAGCTCGCGCCGCACCGCCAGGAGATCGACGCCGCCGACCTCGTTCGCGCGGCAGCCGACGAGCAACAGGCCGCGGCCGCGGCCGCCGAGCTCGAGCTGCTTGCGCAGGTCGAGGCGGCGCAGGTGTACGCGGACCGCGATCTCATTCACCGCGTGCTGGCGAACCTGATCGACAATGCGATCCGGCATGCGCCGAGCGGATCGGCCATCCGGGTCTGTGCTCAGCGCGTGGCAGGCGGTGTCGAGCTCAGGGTGATCGACGCTGGATCGGGCGTCCCGGAGGCGCTTCGCGAGCGGGTGTTCGAGCGCTTCATCTCGGGTGGAAACGGCGCGACCCGGACCAATCGAGGCCTGGGCCTGGCGTTTTGCAAGGCAGCGGTCGAGGCACACGGCGGGCGGATCTGGATCGAGGACGCCGCGCCCGGAGCGGCCTTCTGCGTCAGGCTCGATGATGCTGCGTGAGTGGAACGTTCCCTTTCGGGCGCTGCTGGAAGCGGCGCCAGACGGTATCGCGGTGTGCGATGGCCACGGCACGCTCGTGCACGTCAATAGCGCAGCCGACCGAATGTTCGGATATGCCCGTGATGAGCTCGTCGGGCAATCGATCGATCTGTTGATTCCCGACGATGTCCGCCCACGCCATCACCATCATGTGGCGTCGTACACGGCCGAGCCAAGGACCCGGCCGATGGGATCGAATCTCGATCTTCATGCTCGGCGCAAGGATGGCAGCAAGTTCCCGGTCGAGATCAGTCTCTCGCCGTTCGAGGCCGAGCGCGGCCTGTTGATCATCGCGGGGATCCGCGATGTCACGGAGCGCCGCGAGCTCGAGCGCGAGAAGAGGCGAGCGATGGCTTACCTGCTCTCCGCGATGGAGGCGGTCCAGGAGGCGTTCCTGCTGTGGGATGAGAACGACCGCGTGATCATGCTGAACAGCTCCGCGCGCGAGCTCATGGGTCCGGTCGGAGATGCGCCCGCCACCGGCCGGACGTTCGAGGAGCTCCTCGAGTCGTCGATCGCCGCGGGGGCCTATGATCTCCGGGGAGAGGCCGCGGAGAGCTGGTGTGCCCGCCGGGTCGCGTATCATCGGAATCCGTCGGGCGTGCTCGACCTGCGCACCCGCGGCGGGCGATCGATCCGGATCACCGAGCGCAAGACCGCGGATCACGGCACCGTCACGATGGTTGCAGACATCAGCGACGACGTTCAGCGGGCCGAAGACCTCCGGCGCGCGCGCGAGCTGGCCGAGGCGGCGAGCGAGGCGAAGAGCGAGTTTCTATCGTCGATGAGCCACGAGCTGCGCACGCCGCTCAACGCCATCCTTGGCTTCGCGCAGCTCCTCGAACGCGACCGCAAGCAACCGCTGAGCGAGAGGCAGCTGGAGCGGCTCTCGTACGTGTTGCGGGGTGGCGAGCACCTGCTGCGCTTGATCGACGACGTGCTCGACCTGTCGCGAATCGAGTCGGGCCGGATCGCGGTGTCGCCGGAACCCGTCGACATCGCGAGCGTCCTCGCGGAGGTGATTCACACGCTCGAGCCGATGGCCGCGCGGGCGAGTATCCGGATCGTTCCCCCCGAGGTGCCGTCGGGGATCCCGCGCGTGGTGGCCGATCGCACGCGGCTTGCGCAAGTCCTGATGAACCTCGGCTCCAACGCCATCAAGTACGGCAAGTCCGACGGGCGCGTGGCCTTCCGGACCGAGCCGGCGGCGAGCTCGGTGAGAATCACGGTGATCGACGACGGCATCGGGATCCCCGAGGACAAGCGCGACCGGATCTTCGATCCGTTCCAGCGCGCCGGCCAGGAGGCGGGTCCGATCGAGGGAACCGGCATCGGGCTCACGATCAGCAAGCGCCTGGCCGAGATCATGCGCGGCAGCGTCGGGTTCCGCAGCCAGGTCGATCACGGCTCCGAGTTCTGGATCGAGCTGCCGGCGCATCGAGAGCACGCGGCCGAGTCACCGACGGTGATCGCCGGCGCCAGTGCGCCGTCGAAGCTCGCGACCGGCGAACGACGACATACGATCGTCTACGTCGAGGACAACCCTTCGAACATCGCCTTCATGCGCGACCTCGTCGAGGAGCTGCCCAGCGTCGAGCTATTGACCGCCCCGACCGCGGAGATCGGACTGGCGCTGATTCGAGCGCGCCTGCCCAACGCGGTGATCATGGACATCAACCTTCCGGGCATGAGCGGCTTCGAAGCGGTCAGGCGGCTGCGCGAGTGGCCCGAGACGCGCGACATCCCCGTCATCGGCCTGTCGGCCGCGGCGCTTGTGAGGGATATGGCGCGAGCGAAGGAAGCCGGCTTCTACCGCTATCTCACGAAGCCCGTGAAGGTGGATGAGCTGACCGAGACGCTGGAACGGCTGCTCGAAGGCCGCTAACCATCGTGACGAGATCCGCTGTGGCTTCGGCCTCGAATCGGCGCGGATTCACGCATCGGCGCGTCGTGGAGCGCTAACTTCGAGCCCTGGGAGGAACCATGGTTCGAGTCGACGTGGTCATTGTGACGGGGAGCCAGCTGGAGCTCGACGCGGTGCGCTCGGTCGATGCTGGCGCCGCGTCTGGATCGCGATGGGATCTCGTTGACGGCCGGGCCGGCATGTCGGTGGCGCTCCGGTCGTTCGTCACGG
>DATIPJ010000305.1:0-5007 GCA_035472155.1 Kofleriaceae bacterium | reverse complement strand
TGCGGTGCGAAGTGGCCGTCCTGCGAGACCAGCGGCGTCGATTCGGCGTCGTGCACCGCGACGCTGGCGTGGCGCTGGCAGGCCTCGATGCACGCGACCCACAAGAGGAGCCCGGCCTCGCTCGCGTTGGGCGCATCGGCGCCCTCGACCACCAGCTCGGGGACGAGGAACGCGACGCGATGGGGCTTGCGCAGCGCCGGCATCAATGCCGCCCCAGCACTCCGTTCTCGACGACGCACGCCCGCGCGGTCACGCTCGTCCGACCTCCTCCAGCTCGCGCAGCCGCCGCGCGCCCTGGCGCTCGAGCTGCGCGATCGTCTGCACCAGGCACCAGTCGCCGTGCACGTAGTAGTCGGTGCCCGGAAACGGCCCGGCGACCAGCCGCGCCCCCGCGGCTTCGATCGCGGCGACGACCTTGTCGCGCTTGATGTGCTTGAACTCGCCGGCGAGATACACCGTCGCGCCGGGCAGGCCGCGCCCGAGCCGTCGGGCCACCGCGCCGAGCGGCTCGATCGACGCGGTGTCGGGCTCGGCGTCGTGCGGCGCGGGCTGCGCCAGACCGACGATCGCATTGCGCCCGCCCGCGAGCGCACCGATCGCCGGGCGCGCCGCCGCGGCGTGTGCGATCATCCACTGCTCGTCGGGGCCGGGGAACGGCTTGAGCGATTCGTCGTCGGTGACCTCCGACGGCGGGAGATCCTCGACGACGATCCGCTCGGTCAGATCCGGCCGGCCGGCGCGGTAGCAGGCCAGCGCGCGGGCGCACACCAGCTCGGGCGTGTGGTGGCGCGCCGTCGCGGCGAGCTCGAGCGCGGCGAGCGGGCGGCCCCAGATCGCGAGCTGCAGCGCGCCCAGCTCGGCGCCGCGCAGGGTCTGCGCCGCCGCGGTCAGCTGCTTCACGCGGCCGCGCCGCGCGAGGTCCTCGAGGTACAGATCGCGCACGAGCTCCTGCGATTCGGGGTGCGCCGCGACGAGCTCGCGCGCCCGCGCCGGGTCTCCCGCGCCGCGCACCATCCATCCCCACAGGGTATAGAGATACGCCTCGGCGTGGCGCTCGTAGCGGGTGAGCACGCCGAGGTCATCCGCCGCCTGCGGGCAGCGCCGGGCGCGCTCGGCGGCCGACAGGGTCGCGGTCATCCGCGCGACGCGCAGGCCGCGCACCGTCGGCACCACGCCGCGGTTCTGCAGGTGCCAGCGCGCGCGGGCGCGCAAGAGGTCGATGAACTTCATGCCGCGCAGCACGTCCTCGAGCTTGCCGAGGTGAACCTCGCCGCCGACCGCGACCGCCATGAACAGCATCTCGAGCTGCTCACCGATCGCGGCCCGCGGCACGCGCGCGAGCAGCACCGGCACCGCTTCCTCGCCGAGCGTGGCCGCGACGAGGCGCAGCACGCGCTGCCGGTGCTGCGGCGGAATATCCTCGATCGACACCGCGAGCACGCGAGCCAGCGGCGGCGATGCGAAGCACTCGATCGCATCGCCCCACAGCCCGGGCGCGCGGGCGAACACCGCGGCGGCGCCCTCGGTCGCGACATGGCGCAGGGCATGCGGCAGCTGCTCGCTCGCCACCTTGCCGCGGACCGTCGCATCGCCCGCGATCCGCACGAGCGCCTCGTCGGCGAGCTGCACCGCCTCGGCGGACCACTGGGTCACCGGGTGCAGCCCGCGGACCTGGCGCGCGCCGAGCGTGCGGATCGCGTCCTCGCGCACCGGCGGCGGCGTACCCGGCTCGAGCGCGAGCCGCGCGAGCCGCTTCATGGTCTCGCCGGTCGGAAACTGCGCGAGCCAGCGGCAACCGGCCCGCCGCAGCTCGAGCGCATGCCCATCCTCGATCATCCAGTAGCCGAGCTCGGCGAGCCGGGGCTCGGCGCCGAACCACGCCTCCCCATCGGCCACGAGCTTCTCGAACCGCGCGCGCGCCACGCCCTCGAGCGCGGCCCCCGACGCCGGGATCAGCCCGAGCACATCGGCGAGCCGGTAGCGCAGCGAGGGCGGCACCGCCTCGATCGTACGTGCCCACGCGGGTGTGCGGACCACCCCGGGCGCTGCCTTCTCTGCCACGAATCGAGGATAACGAAACTGGCCAATCCCAGGGCTCGGCCCGGCCCGCGATCGCGCGCCGCCCGGCGGCTGTGCGATAGTGCCGGTCCTCACATGATGCGGGTCGGCCTCGTCCTTGCGCTCGTCGCTGCCGCGGCAGCTCCCGTCCGCGCGCAGCCGACCGGCAGCGTCAAGGGCACGGTCATCTTCGAGGGCGAGCCGCCCGAGCGCCAGAAGCTGCGGCGGGAGACCGACCCCTTGTGCGCCAAGATCGAGCGGCTGTCCGAGGACGTGGTCGTCACCAACGGAAAGCTCAAGGACGTCCTCGTGCGGGTCAAGAACGGCGCGCTGCTCCCGGCGGCCAAGGCGGCGCCCGCGCCGGTGGTCATCGACCAGAAGGACTGCATGTACGCACCGCGCGTCGTCGGCGTCGTCGCGGGCCAGAAGATCGCCGTGCGCAACAGCGACCCGGCGTTCCACAACGTTCACGGCGCGATCGCCGGCAAGCTCCTGTGGAACAAGCCGGCGTCGCCCAAGGACCCCGATCTCGTGCTCGAGACCAGCACGCAGCCCGGCGATGTGATCGACGTGACGTGCGACGTGCACCCGTGGATGCACGCCTACGCCGTCGTGCAGGCCCACGCCGCGTTCGCGGTCACCGACGAGCGCGGCGCGTTCGAGATCAGGGGCCTGCCGCCGGGCAGCTACACGCTCGAGGCGTGGCATCCCGTGCTCGGCACCCGCACGCTCGACGTCAAGATCGGCGGCGGCGCCAAGGCCGCGGTGACCGCCAGGATCTCCTACAAGCGCAGCGAGATGCCGTGACAAATGAATAGGCGCGGCGGCCGGAGAGTTATGTAGTCGTGCGCAAGCGGGTGCGCCAGCGGCTGTTCGCGATCGTCGGGGTCGGGCTGAGCGTGACCGTCTGCGCCCTCGCGCTGCTGCAGGCCCGGGCGCGCCACCGCCGCAACGAGCCCGCGCGCTGTCAGGCCGGTCCGACAACGCCGGGCATCGACGTCTCGTACTACCAGGAGACGATCGACTGGCCGCGCGTGCGGCGCGCCGGCATCCGCTTCGCGTTCATCCGCGTCTCCGACGGTGCACTGCAGCGCGACGCGCGGTTTGCCACCAACTGGGCCGAGGCCAAGCGCGCGGGGGTGGTGCGCGGGGCGTATCAGTTCTTTCGACCCGATCAGAGCGTGAACGCGCAGGCGGACCTCATGATCGCCGCGATGGCGGGGCGCGACGCCGCGGATCTGCCGCCGGTGATCGACATCGAGATCGATGGCGGGCTCGATCTGTCGACGGTCGCCGAGCGCGCCGCGGCGTGGATCGACCGCGTCCGCCAGCGGCTGGGCGTCGAACCGATCGTCTACACGGGCAGCGATCTGTGGCGCAACGGTGGCGCCGAGGCGCTCGAGCCGCAGTCGCTATGGCTCGCGCATTACACGCCGGGCTGCCCGACCGTGCCGCCGCCCTGGAGGCGCTGGACGTTCTGGCAGCACACCGACCGCGGTGCGGTACCGGGCATCATCGGCCCGGTCGATCTCGATCTGTTCGCCGGCGAGCTCGGCGAGCTGACCGCCGCGCGCTGAGCCGGTCGACGCTGCGGCCGCGCGCCTCGGCGATTCACGCAGCTGCGCGGCGCGCTCCGCGGCACATTGCTTGCTGAACCCTGCGTATGTCCCGATCCAAGAGACCATCGACCTGGCCTTCCGACGATCAGGTCCGCGAGCTGGAAGGCGATGATGAATTTACCGACGACGGTCGCAAGGTAACGGATAGCGACCATGTCGGGGTCATGGCCCCGGACGCCGACCCAGACAGCGAGCACGAGCAGCGCGTCAAACGCCCGCGCCACCGCTCGCGCCGGTGATTCACCGTGCGCGTCCACGCCCCGCTGGTCCGCGCTCGTTCGGCGGAGCTTTTCGCACGCCGATCGCGTGCACGCCTTCAGTGCATGACGGCGTCGATTCGCGCCCGCGCCCAGCCGGCGCGCTGCTGGACGTTCAGGTAGTCGCCGTCGAGCGGCTTGTCGCCCCACTTCGCGAGCTCAGCCTCGGCGGCCGCGAGATCCTTCTTGGCAACCTCGGCGTCGACGTCGCCGGCAGGCTGGGCCTGCTCGACGAGGATCTCGACGATGCCGCTCGGATCGACACGGAGATAGCCCGACGACACCGCGTAGCGCGCGCGCTGCCCCCGTGTCACCGATCCGGCTGCGCCGGCCTCTTGGCCGGGGCGGCCGCCCCCGATCGTCAGAACGCCGGGGCGCAGCGCGGCCAGCAGCGGCACGTGGCCCGGCAGCAGCTCGAACTCGCCGTTCTCGCCGGGAGCCTGCACGCTGTCGGCGTCGGTGTGCGCGACGACGCCGCGCGGCGTCACCAGGTTCACTCCGAGGATCGTGGAAAGTCCGGTGGCCATGGTTGCTCTCAGGCCCGCTTGGCCAGGTCGGCCGCCTTGGTGCGCACGTCGTCGATGGTGCCGGTCATCTCGAACGCCTGCTCGGGCAGGTCATCGCACTTGCCCTGGAGGATCTCCTCGAAGGAGCGCACGGTGTCCTCGCGCGAGCAGTAGATGCCCTTCTGACCGGTGAACGTCTCGGCGACGTGGAACGGCTGGCCCATGAACTTCTCGATCTTGCGGGCGCGCGCGACCATCTGCTTGTCATCCTCGGACAGCTCGTCCATGCCGAGGATCGCGATGATGTCCTGCAGGTCCTTGTAGCGCTGCAGGACGCGCTGGACCTCGCGCGCGACGGCGTAGTGGCGATCGCCGACGACGGCCGGGGTCAAGATGGTCGACGTCGAGTCGAGCGGATCGACGGCCGGGTAGATGCCCTTCTCCGTGATCGCGCGGTTGAGCACCGTCGTCGCGTCGAGGTGGGCGAACGCGGTCGCCGGCGCAGGATCGGTCAGGTCGTCGGCGGGGACGTAGATCGCCTGCACCGAGGTGATCGAGCCGTCCTTG
>DATIPJ010000304.1:0-2934 GCA_035472155.1 Kofleriaceae bacterium | reverse complement strand
CTGCCGGGTCGGCAGAAAGCCACCCAGGGGCTGCACGCCGCGATCGCCCCCGAGCTCGAACATGCCCACGCGGAATCCGTGGCCGTAGACCTCACGGGCCACGATCGGCTCGACCGTCGGCTTGTTGCTGATCTCGAGCTTGGTCCCCGGCAACACGACCGGGCTTGCAACGAAGAAACCGGTCGGTACGGGCTCCTCGACCAGCCCGAGGTCGATCGCGTCGGACAGCGCGTCCGCCGAGGTGATCAGCTCGCCCTTGTACGCGGCGGTGACCACGACCTGGTTGATCGCGTGCAGCGGGTTGTAGCTGCGCTCGCCGGGGTTGGCCTCGATCATCGGCGGGTGGGCGACCGGCGTCAGGATGCCCGCGTCGTCGCGCGAAAAGAACTCGTACAGCGGCGCCGGTGCGCGATTGGCGAGCCCGAAAGACCAGTAGCGAACCGCGCGCGTGGCCGACAGCCCGGTGCCGCGCGGGATGGTGCCGTTGTTGATCGTGAGGACCTTGTCGTCGATGCCATCGTTGAGCCCGATCTGATTGGCGAGCTCGGGGCTGTCCGCGGAGCTGGGGATCGTCGCGTTGGCGGGGAAGATGTGGCTGCTGGCGCCGGGTGTGTCGTTGACCAGCGGATCGAGCCGGCACCCGGCCTGCGCGACGACCGCGACCGCGACCGCGAGGGCGGCTGGAGCGAGTTTGTGCATGGTGTCCTCCATTTCTACAGCGCGCCTGCGATCGCGACGTGAATGGCGATCTCGTCCTGAAAGTCACTGAAGTCGTAGGCCTCACCGCTGAGCTTCAAGCGCGTCGCGCCGCTGAGGCGCACGCTGGCACCCAGCGTGTACCGCAAGAGCGCGCTGTCGGAGCGCAGCTCGCTCGTGCGCAGCACGTTGCCCTGGCGGCGCAACCCATCCCACCGCACGATGCCGTCGACGCGATCGCTGAGCGGGACCTCCACCTCGGCGTAGAAGCCCTGCTTGAGGAAGTACGGATCGTACTTGCCGTTCTTGCCCGGGCCATACTTGAAGCGCGCCGATGGGTCCTCGCCGAGCGCCATCTCGGTGCGCCGCACCAGGTACTCGGCGCGAATGAAGATGCGCGAGATCTGGACCAGCAGGTCGGCGCCGGCGATCGCATACGTCAGCTTGTTCTGTGGATCATAGGTGCCGCCCATCGCCGACAGGCCCGCGGTGACGGTGGTCTTGGCGTGGATCAGATTGAGCGCGAGGCGCGCACCGGCCGACGGCCGCGAGTTGTTGTCGACGTAGTACAGCTCGCCCGAGCGCGACAGCTTGTAGTCGAAGTCGGCGGCGTCGTTTCCGGCGCGCGGCCCGCCGATCGCGTACGCCGCGTAGTCGAGCTGCACGGCCTCGGAGAAGAAGTGCGAGCCGCTGACCTCGAGGCCGTTGTCGACCCACGGCGACGGCAGGATGCCCATGTTCCAGTCGGTGAGCCGCAGCATGCGGCCCATGTCGTAGGGCAGCGGTTTGTCGCTCGTGCGGTGGTTGGCCGGATCGTGGCGGATCGGGAACGCGCCGAACTGCGGTGTGAAGCGGCCGACCCGGAAGCTGAGCTCGTCGGCGACGCGCAGGTCGAAGTACGCCATGCCGGTCTCGACGCCATGGCAGGCGACGCACAGCTTGATGCTGGCCGACATCCGGTCGCCGAAGTCCTGGGTGACCTTGAGCGAGACCTCGGCGGTCGCGGCGTCGAGCGCGAGCTTGCGGGCGACCGACTCCGACGGAACCGCCATGTAGTCGAGCTGGATCGATCCGGCGAAGTTGCGCTCGGTCTTGTCGGCGCGGGCGGGCGCGGCGGCGGCGAGCACGGCAGCGGCCGATAGCGCGAGGATGCGGGGTGCAGTGCGTGGGGCAGCGCGTGGAATGATGGTCATGACCGGCCTTGCTTGCAGTCGGCGCACGTCTCCTCGACGAAGCGCAGACAGCTGAAGATCACCTCGCCCTCGGCCGGCGAGATGCCGCTCGATGGTTTCAGCCGCATCTGCTCGACGTACATCTTCCAGCGCCGCTCGCCGATCCCGCGCGTGACGACCACGCGCTCGATCGGATGGCAGTGTGAGCACTTCGCTGTTGCGAGCGCACACGCTTGCTGGACGTCGGGTGGCGGGGGTGCTGCCCCGGTCAGAAGACCGCGCGGCTCGGCGCACGCTCCGAAAAGCGCGGCGAGCAGCGCGGCCAGGAAAGAGGAATGGCCGGTGGGTGCGCGTGGGCCGCGCGTTATCGATGTCTTCACGATGGACGGAACCTGATGACTGCAGTGACCTGTGCGGTGCCCACATCGGGGGCTTCCTGGGTTCGGATCTGGCTCGTCACACCGGCAGCGCAGGTCGCGAGCGAGCCGAAGTTGGCGCCGCTCGTCTGGACCTGCGTGGCGAGGCTGTTCTCGTCGATCTCGAAGCTGAGCCGCAGATCGACACCGGGCGTCGCCTTGGCGGCGCGCGCCGCCAGGCGATAGCAGGTGCGCAGCGACGGCAGCGTGCGCTCGACGCTGCGCCGGACGATCGACGGCGACAGCGAGCCCTTGACCTCGACGCTGATCACCGTCGGCGTCGCATCGAGCGAGCCCGGCGATGGCGCCGCCGGCTTGGCAGACGCCGCGGGCTTGGGCGCTGCGACCTGCGCCGGGGGCTGTGCGGGTGCGGGTGCATCGGCCGGAGGCGCCGGTGCGGGGGCCGGCTCGGGCGCCGGAGCCTGCACGTCGGTCTCGATCGGCGAGCCGGCAGAGGTCTGTGCACCCTGGGCCTCGGCGCCGGTCGGTGCGGCGGCCGGGGTTGCGACCGCCGCCGAGGCGATCACGGTGCCGCGCTTGGCCGGTGCCTTCGCGACGGTGGGCGCCGGTCGCGCGGGCGTGCGCACGACCGGCCGCGCGGGAGGCTTCGATCGCACGAGCGGCTTCTTGGTGGCCGCGGCAGGCCGATC
>DATIPJ010000303.1:0-1925 GCA_035472155.1 Kofleriaceae bacterium | reverse complement strand
GGGTTGATCAGGACCTCCAGCTCACGGACCAGTATGTGTCTCGCAACCACTGTGTGATCCGCGTCGGTGAGGACGGTCTGGTCTGCGAGGATCTCGATAGCACCAACGGCACGCTGGTCGGCGAGCACCGCGTGACCGGTGCGGTGATCGCGCCCGGCGACATGATCACGGTCGGCGAGACCGTGCTCGAGGTCGACCTGCCCGGCGAAATGATCGTGGAGGAGCTGTCGCGCGCTGACCACTACGGCCGCGTGCTCGGCCGCAGCATCCCGATGCGCCGCGTGTTCGCGCTGCTCGAGCGCGTCGCGGCCTCGGACGCCACCTGCTTGATCGAAGGCGAGACCGGCACCGGCAAGAGCGCACTGGCAGAAGCGATCCATCAGAACAGCCCGCGCGCCGGCAAGCCCTTCGTCGTGGTCGACTGCGGTGCGCTGCCGCGCCACCTGCTCGAGTCCGAGCTTTTCGGCCACGAGCGCGGCGCGTTCACCGGCGCGACCGAGACCCGCGTGGGTCTGTTCGAGTCGGCCGCGGGCGGCACGATCCTGCTCGATGACATCGGCGAGCTCCCGATCGATGTCCAGCCCAAGCTCCTGCGCGCGCTCGAGCGCCGCCGGATCCGCCGCGTGGGCTCGAGCCGCGAGTTCCCGGTCGACGTGCGGCTGCTGTGCGCGACCCACCGCGACCTGCGTCGCGCAGTCAACCAGCGCACCTTCCGCTCCGACCTCTGGTACCGCATCAACACGGTGCGCGTGGTGCTGCCACCGTTGCGCGAGCGCAAGGACGACATCCCGATGCTCGTCGCCACGTTCTACCGCGAGCTGGCCGGCGATCCCAACGCGTCGCCGCCGAGCGAGCTGATCCGCACCATGATGTGCTCGGGCTGGCGCGGCAACGTGCGCGAGCTGCGCAGCGCCGTCGAGCGCTCGCTGGTCGGTGCACCGACGCTCGAGGACGACGGGATGGCGGGCACCGCAGACGGCGTCTCGTTCCGCACCGCCAAGAGCCTCGCGGCCGCCGCCTGGGAGAAGCGCTATCTCGCCGAGCTGTTGCCCGCGCACGATGGCAACGTCTCGCGCGCCGCGCGCGCCGCGAAGATGAACCGCAGCCACCTGAGCGAGCTCGTCCGCCGGCACGGCCTCTCCGATGTCCGCGCGATCCTGCCCGACGACGCCCCCGTCACCGACGACTGAGCAGTACGCTTCGGCTACGCTCGTCGGGTGGCGTACCGTGACGAGCCGGGCGATGTCGGTGAGGCCCCGACCTCCGAGGGCGTGTTGCGCGCGCAGTTCGGGCCGCGCCACGTGCACCTCGCGGTGGCCAGCCGCTCGGTCGACGTCGCCGACCGGTTCGCGACGGTCGTCGAGCACCACCGGCGGCGCGCCGAGAAGGACCGCCGGCAGTCGTTCCGGATCGCCGGGCGGCTGATCGTCGCGCGCGACGTGCCGCGCGAGGGACTGGGGATCTGGGTCGACATCGAGCCCGACGGGCCGCGCTCCGGAGTCCGCCGGATCTTCGGCGTCGAGCCGACGAGCCTGCTCGAGCCGGCGGGGCTGGCATCGCTCGCTGCGCTCGATCACCTGGCGAAGCGCATCCATCAGGAGCTCGGTCATCTCGCGCAGGACGTACGACGGGCCTTCGAGATCGGATCGGCCGCGGCGTCGGGTCTCGACAAGGTGCTGGTCGTGGACTGCGCGGATCGCTACGTGGTCTATGCACGGCGGCTGTTTCGCGACCGCGCGCGGTTCGCGATGGCGATCCACGACGACGGCCGCATCGCAGTGCCAGAAGGCCGCGGCGCTGCCCTGCGCGAGATCACGGTGCGGTCGCGCCACGGGGTGACGGTGGTCGGCGATTACATCCGGTTCGTACAAACTAACTTGGTGTGCAATACCTCTCAATTACAATAAAGAACTCACTGTTTAGTA
>DATIPJ010000302.1:0-7488 GCA_035472155.1 Kofleriaceae bacterium | reverse complement strand
CCGGCGCTGGATCGCCCGGCCTGGGCGGAAGCGACGAGCCCCTGGCGCTGGGCCTCGCAGGCAGCGGCGGCGGGCCAGCGGGCGGCGGACCGTCGGGCGGCGGGCTCGCGGGCGCCAAGGCCGGGCGCGCCGCCGAGGCGCCGATCAATCCGTTCGCGCCGCCGGGCAGCGAGCTCGACGAGGCGCTGGTCGAGCTTGCCGAGGACGAGCTCGAATGGACGCGCAAGCGCATGACCGCACCGCCGGGGACCCCCCCGGATCCGGGGCTCGCTCCAGCGCCTCGCGCGGCGGCAGGGCAGTCGGCGCAAGCGGCCGGGGCAGCCTCGGGGCTGGCGACGTCGTCGCTGCGCTCGGCGTCACCGTCGTCGCCGGCGTCACCGTCGGTGTCGTCGGCGGCATCGGCGGCATCGGCGTCGCCGCCGACAACGCCCGTGCTCGCGCCGACGCCTCGACGCGCGCCGCAGGTCACGCCGCGGATCCGGCTGGCGACGCAGGCGTATGTCGTTCGCTCGCCGCGCGCGCGGTTCGCGGCCGGGGTGCTGCTCGCGATCGTGCTCGGCTTCGTACCCGCGCACATCGTGGCCTCGATGCGCGAGGACCAGGCGTACCGGCCGATCGATGCGCGCGTGATCGCGACGCAGGCGGCGGTCGATTCACAGGCGAGCTACGACGCGCTCGACGCATTTCGCTCGCAGCAGCTCGATGCCAAGCGCAACGCGCGCAACGCGATCGCGCTGACCGCGCTGCTGATCTGGGCGGCTACCGGCAGCGTGATCGGCTACCTCTGGTTCCGGCGCGTGCCCTGGGCGCGCCTCGGCGGCTGACGCGCTCGCTCAACCGCTGGAGTCGTCGCTGCCGGGTTTGTCGCTGGCGGAGTTGTCGCTGGCGGATTTGTCACTGGCGGATTCGTCGCTGGCGGATTTGTCGCTGGCGGATTCGTCGCTGCCGGGTTTGTCGCTGGCGGATTCGTCGCTGCCGGATTCGTCGCTGGAGGGCTTCCTCGGGTGCGCGGGGGCATTCTCCTTGGCGCGCTGTTCCGCCTCGGTGCGCTCACGCCGCCGCGTGACCCGCCACGCGAAGAGGATCGAGATGTTGTAGAGGACGATCATGGGCGTCGCCATCAGGAACTGCGACACCACGTCGGGGCCGGGGGTGAGGACCGCGCCGATGATGAACGCCAGCACGACGAACCAGCGGCTGAACTTCCAGAGGCTGCGGTGGGTGACCATGCCCACCATCGCCAGGAAGTAGATGAGCAGCGGCATCTCGAAGATCGCGCCGAAGGCGAGCATCGAGTCGCGCGTGAGGTCCAGGTAGTCCTGGATGTTGGGCAGCGACTGCAGGTCCTGCGAGTTGTAGTGGAGCATGTACCGGAACAGCGCCGGCAGGGCCAGGTAGAAGCAGAACAGCGCGCCGCTGACGAAGAACACGGCGGAGAACACCGCGAAGGTGACGCCGACCTTGCGCTCGCGCTTGTAGAGGCCGGGCGCGATGAACTTCCACAGCTGATAGAACACCACCGGCGACGCGACGAAGATGCCGGCCCACAGGGCGACCGACATGTTGACCCAGAACGGCTGGGTGAGGCCGGTATAGATCAGCTTGGGCGTCCCCCAGTCGGGGTGCAGCCTCCAGATGTCGAACAGCGGCTCGCGCAGCCAGGTGAAGATCCGGTCAGCGAAGCCCCAGCAGACGAGGAACGAGATCGCGAAGGCGATGGCCGCATTGCGCACGCGGTCGCGCAGCTCGGTGAGGTGCTCGAGGAACGGCATGCGGCCACCCTCGAGCTCGGCCTCTCGGACCGTCTCGGGATCTGGGGGAGCGACCGCGACCGCGGGCTTAGCCATGCTTGCGCCCGGGAGATTTCGGCGGCTCGGTCACGGACCTGGGCGTGTGCGCGATGGTATTCGGCGCGGGCTTGACCAGCGACGCGAGCGCGGCGTCCTCGGCAGCCGAGGGCGGCGGAGCATCCTCGTCGGGCTGCCCCGCCGTGGGAGGAAACGTGAGCGCCGGAGCGGCCGATGCGGCGGTAGCAGCGCTACCGGCGCCGCGCGATGCGCCGGAGGCCGATGCACTGGAGGTCGATGCGCCGGAGGCCGATGCGCCGGAGGCCGATCTGGAGCCGGTCGATCCGGTCGGGGACGATCCCGTCGAGGTCGAAGCGCCGGAGGCCGAAGCACTGGAGGTCGATGCGCCGGAGGCCGATGCGGAGCCGGTCGATCCGGCCGGGGACGATCCCGAGGTCGAAGCGCCGGAGATCGAAGCGCCGGAGGTCGATGCACCGGAGGTCGAGCCGGCGGAGGGCGATGACCTCGCGCCGTACACATCGCTGTCACTGGTGCCTGGAGCGCCGGCGCTGAATGGGTCGGCGCTGGTGGTGGCGACGATCGATGCGTCGCCGCCGGTGGTCTCGGCCGCGGCCCTCATGCTGTTGGGCATGTGGCCGCCCTCGGCCGAATCGCCCGGATCTGGCTGCGGGTCGCCCGGGCCGAGAAGCGGGTCGGGCTGGGGGGAGCCGGGCTCGGCGGCGACAACCTCGGTGGTCGGCGCGTCGAGCTCCTTGGGCTTGGAGGGACGGAAGGGCTCCTCCTCACCGCGCAACGCGCTGCGCAGATCGCGGATGGCTCCGCCGATGTGCTCGTCGTCCTCGATGGTCCGCTGGAGCACGCGGGACTGCTTCTTGATGTCCCGGATGCCTTTGCTGATGGTCTTGGCTGCCTCGGGCAGCTTGTCGGGTCCCAGAAATAGGAGTGCGACGATCAAGATCACCAGGATCTCGGTGCCGCCCATGCCAAACATCGGGCGCAGCATACCACCTGGGTGTGCGGCTGCCCCGTCCGGGGCGCGCTCAGAATTCGCGCGAGCTGCGGCCGAAATCCGTCGGCGATGTCCCAGGTTGCCCCGACGTCTCGGTCGGAGCGGTGCCGGTGCGGAACCACAGCGCGAGGCCGCCGGTGCCAGGCGCGGCAAGCAGGCCGGTCTCGCGGTCGATGGCGACCCGCTCCATGCCTTCGGGTGGGGGCCCGGGAACCGGCGTGCGCGGGCGTGCGCCCTCGGCAGCGCGGATCGCCCACATCCAGAGCGGCAGCGCGGCGTGGGCGCCATCGCCCTCTGCGCCGAGCTTGTGGGCCGGGTCGTCGAAGCCGACCCACACGGCGGCGAGGGCGCGCCCGGTGAAGCCGACGAACCAGGCGTCGGTGTTGTCGTTGGTGGTCCCGGTCTTACCGGCGGCCGGGCGGCCGAGTGCGGCAGCGGCGCTCGCGGTGCCGCGCGCGACGACCGCGGCCATCATGTCCTCGAGCTGGTAGGCGATGTGCTCGTCGAGCAGGCGGCCGCCGCCGCGCGGGCCGCCGGCGCCGACGCGCGCATCGGGGTCGGCGCCTGCGGTCGCGGCGAGCCGGTCGAGGCGGTGCGCGGCGCCGATCCATGGGTCCTCGGGAACGGTCGCGTCGAACAGCGCGGTGTCGCCGCGCGCGACGCGGACCGCGAAGCGCGGGGCCACGGCCCAGCCGCGCCGCGCGATCGTGGCGTACACGCGCGCGAGCTCGATCGGGCGCACGCACGACGCCCCGAGCGCCATCGGCCGCAGCTCGGTGAGCGCGGTCGCGATCCCCAGGCGGCGCGCTAGCGCGATCACCGGCCCGGCGCCGACCCGGTCGAAGACATCGATCGCGGGTGCATTGAGCGACGCGGCGAACGCATCCTGCGCGAGGACGACGCCGCGAAACCGGTTGCCCGACCGCGGCTTCCAGTGGGTGGCGGTCGCCTCGTCGTACTCCGAGATCGGAGCGTCGCGCAGCGCCGAGCCCGGGGTGATCGCCCCCGCGACGAGCGCCGCGCCATACACCAGCGGCTTCCACGCCGAGCCCGGCTGCCGGCAGCTCTGCAACATGCGGTTGAAGCGGTCCGGGCCCCAGTCGCGCCCGCCGACGATCGCCTCGACGTAGCCGGTGCGGTGATCCCAGACCAGCGCGGCGACCTGCGCGCCGTGCCAGCGGTCGCCGTGTGCGAGCGCCTCGCGCTGCAGGTCCGTACCGAGCGCGGGCAGCGCGGCCGTGGTGATCGTCAGCCCGCCGCGCGCCAGCTCCGACGGCAGCGCGCCCGCGACCAGGCTGCGCACCTGCTCGGTGTACCAGGGCACGCGGTTGCCGTAGCTCGGGTGCGGCCGCGCGAGCGCGACCGGCGCCGCGGTGGCGCGCGCGTGCGCCGCAGCGTCGATCAGATGCGCACGCAGCATGCGCGCCAGCACCTCGTCGCGGCGAGCGCGCGCGGCCGCTTCATGGTGAAACGGATCGAGCCGCCCGGGCGCCTGGATCAGCCCGGCGAGCAGCGCGGCCTGGGGGAGATCGAGCGCGCCGACATCGCGGTTGAAGTACGCGCGCGCGGCCGCGGTCATGCCGTAGGCGCCCTCGCCGAGGAACACGAAGTCCACGTAGGTCTCGAGGATGTCGCGCTTGCTCCAGCGGCGCTCGATCGCGCGCGCCAGCAGCGCCTCGCGCACCTTGCGGCGCACGCTGCGCTCGGTGCCGATCTCGCGCGGCAACAGGTTGCGCGCCACCTGCTGCGTGATCGTCGACGCGCCCTCGACGACGCGCCCGGCTTCGTAGTTGGCGAGCGCGGCGCGCACGATCGCCGGGTAGTCGACGCCATGGTGCGCGAAGAACCGTACGTCCTCGGCGGCGAGCACCGCCTCGAGCAGCAGCAGCGGCAAGCGCCCGAGCGGCGTCAGCGTTCGGTGCCCGACGACCTTGCCGTCGCGAAACGGCAGCTCTGCCAGGTGCGAGCCATCCGCCGCCAGCACCAGCGATGTCTGCGGCGCCTGCGCGCGCCACGCCGCCAGATCGGGCACCTCGGGCAGGTCATGCGACCACCGCCGCAGCGTCGTCGCCACCGCGCCACCCGCCACGATCGGCGCCGCGATCGCGAGCCACAACATCGCGAGCAGCGGCAACCGCCACCACCAGCCGCCATCGCGCCGGTTCGCCACGACCACGCGCGGCGTCAGCTCCACGGCGCCCCCGCACGCCAGCTCTCGTGAGCGCCGACCGCCGCACCGGCGCGCGTGCGCACACGGAGGATTCGCCGACGAGGAGCGCCGCCCTCGGAAACCACCACTGCACCGGCGCGCGTGCGGGTCACGCGCAGGACTCGCCGAGGAGGAGCGCCGCGCTGGGGAACGACCACTGCACCGGCGCGCGTGCGGCTCACGTGGCCGCCTCGCCGGGGAACAGCGACATC
This sequence comes from Kofleriaceae bacterium, assembly GCA_035472155.1. Taxonomy (GTDB): domain Bacteria; phylum Myxococcota_A; class Polyangia; order Haliangiales; family Haliangiaceae; genus JABFXX01. Next base: position 2,250 of record DATIPJ010000302.1, on the reverse strand, counting down.
TGCTGCGGCGGGCCGATCATGCGCGCGCGGCCGCCGAGGGCGGACACGATGGCCTCGGCGCACGGGCCGGTGACGAACACCTCGCGCGCGCCCGTCGCCTCGATCCAGCCGAGGAGCTGCGCGCGGTCGGCGGCGGACGCCCACGCGAACGCCGCGTCGTGGCCGCCGGGGCCGGCGAGCGCGCGGGCGGAGACCAGGGCGGTGGCGGCGGGCTTGTCGGCGATGGCGCGCGAGAGGCTGGTGCGCTCCGCCTCGAGCCAGACCACGGCGCGGGGCTCTCGGCCGGGGGCGGTGATGGCCGGGATGGCGTTGCCGGGGACGAGGTCGGCGATCCGCTGCGCGGCTTCGCGCAGTGCGCGGCCTCCGGCCACGGGGATGCCCGCGGCGGCGAGGCGGGTGGCGATCTCGAGGCCGTCGAGCACGGAGTCGGCGATCAGGATCGGCCGGCGTTCGGCGGCGAGGGTGGTGCGCGTCCAGTCGAGCGCGGCATCGATCGCAGCGCCGAGCGGCGGGAAGCGATGGTGGGCCTCGCCGTAGGGCGCCGCGACGACGACGGCGTCGCTGGTTCGCAGCTCGCCCGCGTCGCTCGCGCCCCCGGCGGTCGTGCGGACCGCGCCGGCGTAGAGGACGGTCTTGCCTGCGATGTCGACATGCAGTGCGGCGGCGCCGAAACCGCGGCCGGAGGGAATCAGCTCGAGCCGCAGCGTGCCGAGCGTGAAGCGCTGGCGCAGCGGCACGGCGAGGTGGCCCTGGTCGCGCACGCCGAGCAGCGCGAGCGTGATCGGCGTGGCGATGAGCTGCCCGTGCCCCGTGCGCGCCACGCGATCGGCCGACGACAGGAAGCACACGTCGCGGCGCCGTCGCGCGTCGCACCAGATCGGCGTGCCGGTGATATGGACGCCATCGCGCCATGTCACCGAGGCCGTCGTAGCAACCCGCGAGCGTCGCGCCACATCTGACGGTGCCACTCCGAAGCCGATCTGGCAATGATCTGGCAGACCTACACGTGAGCTGCGCCGATCCCTCGGGCTCGTGCGCTATTCGACCGTGCTGGTGGGCAGCTTGCCCGCGTGCAGCAGGTGCTCGAGCTCGCGCACGACCTCGAGCAGTTGCTCGCGGCCGGCATCGTCGAGGTCGAACACGATGCCCATCCCGGTCGGCTCGTCGTCCTGCGCGATGATCGTATGCGAGACCTTGCCGACCAGCGACAGCGGCTGGGGCCGCCCGGGCACGGTCACGAGCATGTGCACCTGCGAGCTCTCGGGCAGCGGCTTGTCGGTGAACAGGAACACGCCCTCTTCGTTGATGTCCTTGGTGAACGTCGTCTTGGGCCCCTCGACCGCGCCGTACGTCACCTCGAGCTTGATCGGCAGCCGGCGCTTCTCGCGCAGGTTGAGCAGCCCGCCGCGCACGAACGCGTACACGTAGTTGATCTTCTCGCGCTCGCCGCCGTCGAGCGCGACCACGACGCCGCGCGGATCGTCGCGTTGGCCGACGACCGTCCCGCGCAGCGTGACGAGCCAGCCGCAGACATCGAGATCGATCCGCAGCAGCGCGCCCGAGTCGACTTGCTCGTCGACGGGCACGAACAGCGTCCAGTCACGCGGATGGAACAGCTTGAGCCACTCGGTGTGACTGGTCAGTCGAAGGTCGAGCCGGACCACGCCCACGACTCCATCGTAAACCACTCCCACCGCACCTGCGCTCGCCGCGAGCGGTATCGTCGCAATCCTGGACCGCGCGGTACATCGCGCCGGATGTGGGGCAACCGGCGCCGGCGGTCGGCTTCGCTCACCGGATCGCCACGTGGAGCGTCATCGGCTTGCCGCCGCGAACGATCTGCGCCGTCAGCGTGCTCGCCTTCGCGGCGCGCGCGTAGAGATTCGCCGCGTCGTCGAGCGAGCGCAGCCGCGCGCCATCGACGGCCGCGATGACATCGCCGGCCCGCAGCCCCGCGCGCTGGAACAGCGTCCCTTCGCCGACTGCGTCGACGACCACACCGTTCGCCGAGAAGCTGCCGTGAATGGCGGCGGTGAGCTTGGCAAAATCGGCGAGCGCCGCATCGACGTCTCCGCGCGATAGCAACACGGCCTCGCGAGGCCCAGCCTCGGCGGCCCGTCCCTCGGCGCCACGGGCTGCGCTGGCGACCCGCGCGTCGACGGCAGGCGATGGCGCTGGCGAGGGTCCCGACACTGGCGGGGGTGCCGACGCTGGCGAGGACCCCGACGCTGGCGAGGGTCCCGACGGCGC
>DATIPJ010000301.1:0-1866 GCA_035472155.1 Kofleriaceae bacterium | reverse complement strand
GCAAGGGCATCGACCCGTACGCCAGCCGCAAGCTCAAGCTCCTCGACGATACGCGCGAAGAGCGGGTCCAGATCGGCAATCGCCACCGCGCCCAGCAGCTCGCGATGACGCCGCAGATCGTCCAGCGCAACCTCGAGCGGCTGTGGGCCGCCCTGCCCGACACCGCCGCCCGCAAGCAGGCGCTGTTCGAGCTGTGGGACGAGTGCGTCGAGACCGGCGATCCGGCCGTCGTCGCCGGCGGCGAGGCCGCGCGGCGCCTCATCATCGCCTTCATCCGCGCCCACCTGCCGGCGGGCAGCCCCGACGCATTCAGCCCCGCCGAGCTCGCCGCGATCGCCCCGGTTCGCCATTCGAAGGCGGCGTTCGCACCCTACGAGTGAGTGGCGTGAGGTGCTATCAACGGTCATGGCCTTTGACGGCCCGCTGATCGGCGGTCGCTACAAGCTCGGGCCGCGCCTGGGGAAGGGCTCGCAGGGCGAGATCCATATCGCGCAGGACCAGAAGGCCAAGGGCGCCGAGGACCGCGAGGTCGTCGTGAAGCGACTCACGCCGCGCGGCACCTGGAAGTCGTACGAGCTGTTCGAGCGCGAGGCCAAGGTGCTGTCACAGCTGCGCCACGCGGGCGTGCCGCGCCACGTCGCGACGATCGAGGAGCCGCCCGGGACGTTCAACCTGGTGATGCAGCGCGCGCCGGGCGACAACCTGCGCGACCTCGTCGCGCGCCGCCGGCTCTCGCAGCTCGAGCTGCGCGACATCTTGATCCGCTGCCTCGAGATCCTCGACTACCTCCATACGCGCACGCCGCCGGTCATCCACCGCGACCTCAAGCCGTCGAACATCATGCGCGGCCCCGACGGCAAGATCTCGCTCGTCGACTTCGGCGGCGTGCTCGACGCAGCGCGCGACCGCGGCGGCTCGACGATCGTCGGCACCTACGGCTACATGGCGCCCGAGCAGCTGCACGGCCAGGTCATGCCGGCCACCGACCTCTACGCCCTGGGCGCCACGATCGTCGCGCTCGCCGGCGGCATCGAGCCCGAGGACGTCCCGCGCAAGGGCCTGCGCATGGACCTCGAGCGCCATCTGCCGTCGCTCGACCCGGGCTTTCGCTCGGCGCTGATCGCGATGACCGATCCGGACCCCGACAAGCGGCCGCAGCGCGCCCGCGAGGTCGTGGCGCTGCTCGCTCGGTCCAAGCCGCTCCGCGAGCCCGGCCGCGACGACCCGCGCGCCCTCACGCGCCGCGAGGCGAGCGCGGTCGCCCGGCGCCAGCTGTTCTCCGACGTCAAGGAACCGCTCGGCACCTTGCTCCGCATCGGCGTGCTCTCGTTCGGCGCGAGCGGCTGGCTCAGCATGGCTGGCGTCCGGCTCTCGCTGGTCATCATGGTCTACACGCTCGCCGCGCTCGCCTTCCCCGCGCGCAAGCGAGTCGTCGGCGTCGGCCGCGAGCTCGACTCGATGCTCGCCGAGGGCCAGGGCGGCTTCGCCGACATGATGAAGGCCGCGATGGCCCGCCGCGGTTGACGCGCGTCTGTGCCGTCGCTCAGGCGGCCTGGGCGGCGGCGGGCGCGGCGCGCAGCGTGAGGATCGCGACCTCGGCGTGGGTACCTTCGCCGGATCGCTTGCGTACGCCGGAGAAACCGACGCCCGGCGTGACGTAGAGGGTGCTGCGCCGGACCTGCGAGCCGATCTCGTACATGCCGCGGCGGTAGTGGAGCCCGAGCCGCTTCAGGACGCGATCGGTGATGCCCTTGACGTAGATCTGGCCGCCGTGGGTATGGCCGGACAGCACGAGATCGGCGCCGCGCCGCGCGAGCTCGGGGCCGCGATCGGCCAGGTGGCACAGCACGATCCGGGTGGCGCCGG
>DATIPJ010000300.1:0-8511 GCA_035472155.1 Kofleriaceae bacterium | reverse complement strand
CTCAGAACCCGGGTCAGAGCCCAACCTCCACAAACGATTGACACCTGAAGCAAGACGGGTCCTGACGTCGTCCCGGGTGCGGCGCTCAGGACCTTGTCTCCAGGCAAAGAAGGAGCGCACATGTGTAAACGGTGGCGGATTTTGGCTTTCGCAGGTCTGCTCATGCTGTTCACACCGGCTCTCGACGCTCGAGCGCAGGCGGTCAGCTGCGCGGGCGTGCAGGAGTGGGTGGCGACCACGCTCTATCCCGTCGGAGCCAGGGTCACCTTCCAGGGCGGTCTGTATCAGGCACTCGTCCAGCAGGCGAACGTGCCGCCGAACTTCTGCCCCAGCTGCGGCTGGTGGCAGCTCGTCGGCACCTGCGGCGCCGGCGGCGACACCACGGCGCCGAGCGTACCCGCGGGTCTGTCGTCACCGTCGAAGACCAGCACCAGCGTGGCGTTGTCGTGGAATGCCTCCACCGACAATGCCGGCGGTAGCGGCGTCGCTGGATACGACGTGTTCCAGAACGGCTCGATCGTGGGCTCGCCGACGGGCACCAGCTTCACGGCCACCGGCCTCGCGGCGAACACCGCGTTCACCTTCCGCGTCCGCGCCCGCGACAACGCCGGCAATGCCTCGGCCCAGAGTGGCGCGCTGTCCGTGACCACCGCGCCGGCAGGCAACTGCAACATGCTGCCCAGCATTCCGACCGGGCTTGGCTCGCCCGCCAAGACCAGCAATACAGTGACGCTATCGTGGAATGCGGCGTCACCGGGCGCCAATTGCACCATCCAGCAATACGACATCTTCCAGAACGGCGCGCTGGTGCGGAGCGTCACCACGACGAGCGCGACGATCACCGGGCTCGCCGCCAGCACGACCTTCCAGTTCCGCGTGCGCGCCGTGAACCAGTTCGGTGCATCGGGGCAGAGCAGCATCGTCACGGTCACGACCGACGCGGCCGGGAATGCGAGCCTGCGCTTCTGCCCGTACATCGACGTGAGCCCCGGAGCGGCATCGCCGATCATGCAGCTCGCGAGCAATGGCTCCGGCGCCAAGTGCTACAGCTTGGCGTTCATCCTCGGCCGCGGCTGCAGCCCCTCGTGGTTCGGCACGTTCGAGCTCAACACCGCCGAGGCCAATGCGATCGGCCAGCGGATCGACGAGCTGCGCGCTGCCGGTGGTGACGTGATCATCTCGTTCGGCGGCGCTGCCGCGCCGGAGCTCGCAAACTCCTGCACCGACGTCAACCAGCTGCGCGCCGCCTACCTTGCGGTGGTCAACAAGTACCACCCGATGGCGGTCGACTTCGACATCGAGGACTTCGATCCGAATGCGATCGATCGGCGCAACGCGGCGATCGCGGCGGGGCTCGGCGTGCCGATCCACTACACGCTGGGTGTGCTGGCCTCGGGAATGACGAACGCGCAGATCAGCGTCCTGCAGAATGCCAAATCCCGTGGCGTCAACGTCAGCATGGTCAACATCATGGCCATGGACTACGGCGGGGCCGTTGCCGACATGTTCGGCGCTGCGCAGTCGGCCGCCAACGCGACCAAGACCCAGCTCGCGAACGTCGGATATCCCGGCGCTCAGCTCGGGATCACGGTGATGATCGGCCAGAACGATTCGGCCGGCGAGATCTTCACGCTCGCAAATGCGCAGTCCTTGCGAAATGCCAATCTCGGCGCGTCGATGCTGTCGTTCTGGTCGATCGGTCGCGACAACGGCGGCTGCCCCGGGCAGGGCTCGGCCTCGGCGAGCTGTAGTGGTGTATCGCAATCACCGTTCCAGTTCTCGAGCATCCTGAGAACCTTCTGAACGGCACGTGGAGAGGAGACTCCACACCGCGCATCCTGACATTCGCTGACATGCCACGCGCGGTGCGCTACATCGTCCCGCGCTCTGCGTACCGGGACGTCGACGATCCTCGGCGGGTCTCGGTCGCGCATGGTTCGCATCGGTCTCACAGCGCTCCTCGCACTGGGCCTCCCCGGCGGCGCGGTCGCGCGCGCCGACGTTCCCGCGCCGGAAGCACGCGCTCGCGCAGTGCGCCGATCAGGCCCAATCGCGATCGACGGACGGCTCGATGATGCGACGTGGACCGCGGCCATCAAGTACAGCGGCTTCACCCAGCGCTTCCCCAAGGATGCAGCCGCGCCGACGGTCGAGACCCGGTTCGCGGTCGTCTACGACGACGAGGCGGTGTTCGTGGGCGTGTGGGCCGATGATCCGCATCCGGAGCTGATCCGCGCGTTCCTGACTCGGCGCGATGCCGACGCACCCACCGATTCGATCGTCGTCGCGTTCGACAGCTATCACGATCGCCGGACCGCCTACGCATTCCAGCTCAACGCCGCGGGTGTCCAGCGCGACATGCTGATGTTCGACGATTCTGGACAGGACGATACGTGGGATGCCGTGTGGACCGGCAAGGTCGCCCTGACCCCGGCCGGCTGGACAGCCGAGTATCGGATTCCGCTCAGCCAGCTGCGGTTTGCCAGCATCGATGTTCAGGAGTGGGGATTCCAGGTGGTGCGTACGCTCGGGCGGAACGGTGAACAGGACAGCTGGTCCCGGTGGCCTCGCACTGCGCCGCAGGTGGTGAGCAAGTTTGGCGTGATCGACGGCATCGAACATCTGAAGGCGACCCGCCGACTCGAGATCTTGCCGTACGTCACCGGTGGCTTCCAGCGCATACCGGTCGATGATGGCGATCCGCTCAACAAGCAATTCGGCTTGCGACGCAATATCGGGCTCGATCTCAAGTACGGTCTGGGGCCGGCGTTCACGCTGTCGGGGACGCTCAACCCCGATTTCGGCCAGGTCGAGGCCGATCCGTCGAGCGTCAACCTGTCGGCCAACGAGCTGTTCTTCGCCGAGAAGCGAACATTCTTCCTCGAGGGCAGCGATCTGTTCAAGCTGCCGATCGGCAACGGTGACAACCCGATCGAGGGTGCGTTCTACAGCCGCCGGATCGGCGCCGCACCGCCCGAGCCCGACGACCACGATTTCCTCAAGGCGCCACAGTCGACGACGATCTACGGCGCAGCGAAGCTGACCGGCAAGACCGCCAGCGGCTGGTCGGTCGGCGTGCTCGATGCCGTGACGGGCAAGGAGAGCGCCGAGATCGTGCTCGAGGGGGTCAGGTCCACCGCGGTCGTCGCCCCGGTGACCAACTACGCGATCGCGCGGATCAAGCGGGACCTCGGCGAGGGCAAGACCGCGATCGGTGTGTCGGCGACCGCGGTCAACCGCGCGCTCGAGGGGACCGGCCTCGAGGACGCGCGGCACGATCAGGCCTACACCGGCGGCGTCCAGCTCCAGCACCGCTGGGCCGACGACGCCTGGATCGCCAATGCCAACCTGATCGGTAGCTGGGTCCACGGCACCCAGGAAGCAATCTCGGATACCCAGGAGAGTGCACGGCACTACTTCCAGCGCCCCGACGCGAGCGACGTCCACGTCGATCCGGCGCGGACCAGCCTGTCGGGCCTGGCAGCGCGCTGGGCGATCGGCCAGCTGGGCGACACCAAGCACTGGCGCTACGGCTTCGGGGGCGACCTCCGGACTCCCGGGCTCGAGCTCAACGACGCCGGCTTCCAGCAGAGCTCCGATCTCATCACACCGTACGTCACGCTGCAGTATCGCGAGAACACCCCGAGCGAGTACTTGCTCACCTGGGGCGCCTACGCCAACGTGTTCGGGTCCCAGAACTTCGAGCCTCGGCTCCTCGAGACCGACCTCGAGTACAACGTCAACGGGCAGCTCGCGAGCTACTGGGAGCTGTCCACCGGCGGCGCCTTCAATCGCTCGCGATGGTCGACCGGCGCGCTGCGCGGTGGCCGCACGCTGCGGGTGGATCCGTCGATGTACAACTACTTCGTCCTGAACACCGACAAGCGCAGATCGGTGTGGTTCCACCTCAACATGTACGGCAGTCGCAACGCGACCTCCGGATTCCTGGACGGCCTGTTCGAGCTCAGCGCCACGATCCAGGCGCGGTCCAATCTCGACGTGTCCGTGGGATCGAGCGTGTACGCGCGCAAGGATCCACTGCAGTACGTCGACGAGGTCCCCGACATGGACGGTCAGTCGCACTTCGTGTTCGGGCGGATCCACCAGAGCCAGGCGTCGCTGACCCTGCGGGTGAACTGGACGTTCTCGCCGCACCTGGCGCTCCAGGCCTATGCCCAGCCGTTCATCGCGTCGGGCCGGTTCGACGAGATCAAGGACGTCGACGATCCCGGCGCGCGCGCGTACGCCGATCGATTCGCCGTGCTGCGCAGCGGCGATTACCAGCTCAGCGATGGCACCTATCACGTCCTGCGCAATGGACAGTCGTACAGCTTCGATCAGCCGGACTTCAATTTTCGTCAGCTGCGCTCGACGGTGGTGCTGCGCTGGGAGTACCTCCCGGGCTCGAACGTATTCGCGATCTGGAGCCACGGCCGGACCAGCGACACGCTCGACGACGGGCGGTTCCGACTCGGCCGCGACGTGGGTGACCTCGGCAGCGCCGCGAGCGAGAACATCGTCATGGTCAAGGCCAACTACTGGATCGGCTGGTAGGCGCTCCGGTCACAGGCCGAACGCCAGGAGGACCCGGCCCGTCATGCCGAACCAGGAGTAATACCCCGAGTGGACGTAGAGCATGCCGTGGGCGACGACGGCGCCTCCGTGGCCGGCGATCGCGCCGCCGGGCCCGGTCGCCTGGTTGACCCCGGTGAACTCGCGGACCGTGTCGTACTGCCAGAGGACCTTGCCGTCCTCCGCACCGTAGATCCGCATCTTGCCGTCCGCGCTGCCCTCGTAGACCAGCCCCGGCGTGGCGGTCACCGCCGACATATGCCCGAGATGACAGGCATCGCCGTGCGCCGCGGCCCCGCCGGTGGTGCAGCCGTCGGCCGGGTTGGGCGTGCGCCACAGGATCTCGCCATTCGCGGGGTTGAGGCCGAACAGCGTGCCGGGCTTGCCCAGCCAGGTCGCCACGTACACCCGGCGACCGTCGTACGCCGAGCCCCACAGGATGCCCATCGATCCGCCGTTGTTTTGCGCGACCGACATCTGGCGCTGCCACACGATCTGTCCCGTCGTCGCGTCGAACGCGTGGTAGTAGCCGCTCTTCTGCCCGATGCCGACGAGGGTCCGACCGTTGACGGTGAACACGTTCGGCGAGGAGCCGAAGTCCCAGTCGTTGTTGGTCCCGTCGGGGATCCCCTCGCAATGCTCGACGGGGAGGTGGCGCTCGAACGGCCGGATGCAGCCGACCGTCCAGACGTCCGGATGGTTCATCTGCTGCTTCCAGCGCACTGCCCCGGTGTCGGCGTCCAGCGCGAACACCGAGTCGTTGTCCTCGCCAGGGCCGCTGGTCCCGGTGAAGCTGTTCCCGGTCCCATAGAACACGGTCCGCGATACCGGGTCGATCGCCGGGCTGCTCCAGACCCCGGCACCGGCGGGCGCATACCTTGCCACGCCGTCGGGCCAGCTTCCGGCGCGCTCGGCCGGCGGCATCGTGTACCGTCGCCAGCGCACGGTGCCCGTGGCGAGGCTGACCGAGACGAACTGGCCGCGCGCCGTGCAGCATGGGTACGCAGCCTCGGTCGCCGCGGCTTCTTCACCGTTGGCGATTCCCACGTAGATGTTCCCATCGAACACCAGCGGCGAGCTGCTGATCGTGGACGTCTTGTGCTCGCCGAGCCACACCGACCACAGCGGGCGCCCGGTACCGGCATCGAGCGCGTACAGATTGCCCCGGCCGTCACCGAAGATCACCTTGCCATCCGCGACCGCCGGACCGGTGTACACGGCTGCACCCCAGGCGTTGGCGTCGGCGCTCGCCGAAGCTGCGGACACCCACAGCGTCTCCCCGGTCCGGGCGTCCAGCGCGTAGATCTTGCCATCGCCCCAGCCGACGTAGAGGGTGTGGCCGACCACGGCCGGCTGGCTGCCATGCGCGCGGTCTTCGACGTCCGGGAACACGAAGCTCCACTTGAGCTTCAGCCCGGCCACCGTCGCTGGGGTGATGACGTGTTCGTCGGCGTTGTACCGCGTGCCGCGGAGATCCTTCTGCCACCCGGGCCAGTCACCGGCGGTGGTGCCGGGCGGGCCATCGCTGCCACGTGCCGCAGCACCGGGCGCGGTGGCGGCGGTCGTGACCGGTGGGCGCTCGGCTCGAGAGCTACACGCCGCTGGGCTCAGCGCCGCCGCGCACAGCAGCGCAACGATGCAGTCGTGCGTGTGGATCATTGGGATTCTCCGAATGCGCATGAGATGAGCGGCCTCGACGACGCCCAGGTACGCAGCGCGCGGGGCGATGTAGCGCCCCGCGCCTGGCATGTCAGCAAATGTCAGGCTGCGTGCTGTGCGAGGTTCAATCCGCGGAGTTCGGCATCGGCGTCAGCAGCCAGCGACGGCTGAGCTCGAGCTGGCTGGCGATCTGTCGAAGCGTGCTGTCGAGCTCCTCGCGGTCGATCCCGAGGCGGTCCTGCAGCTGACGCCGTACGCCATCGCTGAGCTCCTTGCGCGCGCGTGCGATCCAGCGAGCGGCGGTGACACGATGGACGCCGTGCAGCGCCGCGATGCGGTCGATCGCCAGCCGGTCGAGCACCTGGAAGCGCAGCAGATTGCGCTCGCGCGGAGCGAGCGCCGCGAACGAGGAGCGGAAGGCGGCCTCGAGCTCGCTGCCGAGCTGCATCCCGAGCAGGCCGATATCTGGATGGCACGACCTGGCCACGATCGCGACATCATCGATCGCGGTCTCTCGGCGGTGCTTGCGAAACGCGGTCACGGCGGTGCGGATCGCTGCCACGCGGAGCCAGGCGGCCAGCGAGCTGCGCCCGTTGTATTCGGCGATCTTCGGCCCGCGGTCCGCGTCGCCGACGAGAAACCGCACGCGCACGGCCTGCACGACATCGGCCGCGGCGGCCCGATCCTGGCCGTGCCGGATCAGCACGGGCGCGAGGCTGGCCACGTAGTGCTTGTCGAATGCGATGACTGCCTGTTCGACCCGCGCGGCGCAGGCGATCGCGAGATACAGATCGTCGGCGCGCACATCATCGAACGGCCCGTCGTCGAGCTGGTTCGCGGCCCGCGCCGAGAACGTCGCAATGTCGAGCTCGACACCGGGCCACGCCGCGCGGCCACGTGCGTGCAGTGTGCGTAACTCGTGTTCGACCCCGGTCACCATCACACACGTGAACGCTATCCCCGTCGTCGAGTCCGCGCAAGTCGGATGCAGCCGTCCGCGCCATGTGTGAGCGGTCCACGGGCGCGTGCCCGACGCGAGCGATGCGCCCCGGCGCTGTCAGGCGACGTGGTAGTCTCGACCGCGGCTGGGCATAGGATCGCGCGTGACCTGTCTGTCCGAGTCGACGATCGTCAGTCTCCTCGAGCGTGGTCTGCCGAACGGACAGCGCGCGGAGATCGACGCGCATCTCGATGCGTGTGCGAGCTGTCGCCAGGTCGTCGTCGACCTGACGGCCGTGGTCACAGGCTCGTCGATGGCGGCCGAGGACCACACCACGCATCCGGCCCGGAGCTCGGCCCACGGCCCAGCGCTCGAGCTCGGCGCGATGGTCGGGCGGTTCGTCGTGCTCGATCGGATCGGTCGCGGCGGGATGGGAACCGTGTACACGGCGCACGATCCCGAGCTGGATCGCTACATCGCGCTCAAGCTCCTGCATCATCAGGCTCGGACCGTGGACGACGCCCGCGTGCGGATCCTGGCCGAAGCGCAGGCGATGGCGCGGATCAGCCACCCTGGCGTGGTCGCGATCTACGAGGTCGGGACGTTCCGCGATCGCGTGTTCGCCGCGATGGAGCTGGTCGAGGGCACCACGCTCCGTGCATGGATCACCGAGCAGCCGCGTCGCTGGCGCGAGGTCGTCGCGGTGTTCCTGCTCGCGGGCGAGGGGCTCGCCGCCGCGCACGCCGCGGGCGTCGTTCACCGCGACTTCAAGCCGGAGAACGTCCTGCTCGGTCGCGATGGCCGCGTCAAGGTCAGCGACTTCGGACTGTCCAGCCTGTCGCCCGCGGGCGATGGCGCCGTTGCCGGGACGCCGGGATACCTGCCGGTGGAGGCGCTTCGGGGCGAGGCCGTCGATCACCGCGCCGATCAGTTCGCGTTCTGCATTGCGCTGTACGAGGCGCTTCATGGCCGCCGGCCATTCTCCGCGCGGGCGGCAGACGACCTCGCCGCCGAGGTCCGGCGCGGTCCGGTCTTCGATCGGCACACGCGCGGTGTCCCGAAACCGCTGGACCAGATCCTGCGTCGCGGTCTCGCGCTCGAACCCGATGATCGCTTCGCGTCGATGCGCGCGCTGCTCGATGCGCTCCGTCGCACGGTGTCGAGACGAAGCGGACTGCGCTCGGTGGCGGCGGCCCGGCGATCGCCATCGCGTCCTCTTGGGCAATGCCCCCGGCCCAGTCACCGTCTGTGTGGCCGACGCCGAGTCGACATCTCCGGTGACCTGCCGGACGATCGAGATCCCGAAGACGACACCCATGGTTCGCGACGACCACAGGCTC